>CADCPE010000165.1 GCA_902803275.1 uncultured Erysipelotrichaceae bacterium | reverse complement strand
GACATGATCTCAATCTGGGAAGTTCAGCAGGCCGCTTATCAGCAGGCTCACGGTACCAATCAGTAAATATTTCACAATACAGCAAAGCGGAGCGTTTTAACGGATACGATCCCGCTTTCAGCAATACAAAAAGATCCAGTGGATCTTTTTTCAATCAAGGAGTATACATGGCGATTTTTATTGGTGGCTGAGTTTGATCTTTTACGGATATTTTATGGATTATCAGTTTATATGATACAAATTTGTCCTCGTAATATGATAGTGTATTAATAAAGAGTAGCTTTAGACGATAAACCGTCTGTTATGATTTGTTTATAAAAACGGAGAAGAAAAATGGATTTTCAGAAATTTGTCGATGACGTAGCATTGCCATGCTGCGTAATGTCTGTAAAGAAAAAAGAAGATGGGACCTGCGGAGATATCAATATCGTCTGTTCCAACGCTTCCTATAAGAGAGAGATGGGCCAAGCCTATCATGACGGCATGCTCTACTACGAACTGGTTCCGAAAGATCCGAAATTTGAAAGCTTCGTTTTTAGATGTGCATTCATGAAGAAGAGACTTCATGCCTATGTGGAGACAAGTGCTTTGGATTCATGGACCGATCAGGTCATTATTCCGCTGGAGAGCGATGATGAAAATGTAGGCTATTGTCAGTTTATGTTTGAATTTACCAAGGAAAGCGATCCGACCCGCATGTCTGATGTTTCGATTGCCAATGCCAAGGCCGTGATTCAGGCGAATATAGAACTGCAGGGATCTGATGTCTTTGAAGAAGGTCTCAGCAAGGCGCTCAGGGATATCATGATCATGTCTGAGGCCAACGCCTGCAGGGTCATGCTGATAGACCATGTTCGGAAGATCGCCATCAATTTCTGCGAAGTTCTCGCTGACAGCAATATGAAATTGAAATACTACTCCGAAGGCAAGGATGGCGTCATATCCTATCATGATGTCAATTCCTGGGAAGAGATGCTCGGCTTAAGCAATTCGATCATTGTCAAGGAGCCTTCCGAGTTCAACAGACTTGCTCAATATAATCCGGAGTGGGTATCTCAGATTACCAGTTACAACGTTCAAAGCATCATCCTTGTTCCGTTGAAACAGGACAAGAAGATCATCGGCTATCTTTATGTAACCAACTTCAATTCCGATAAATATGTTGAAACGAAAGAGCTGGTTGAACTGATGGGCTTCTTCCTGAGCACTCAGATATCCAACCATCTGATGATGAATCAGCTTGAAGCCTTGAGCAAGGTCGATACCTTGACGGATATCTATAACCGCAATGAAATGTCCGAGATGGTAAAGAATCTTGAAGGCCATCCTTTCGGCCTGATCAACCTGGATCTCAATGGCTTGAAAGCAGTGAACGATACCTATGGCCACACAGAAGGAGACAAGCTGCTCATTAAAGCATCCAATCTTTTGAAATCGGTTTTCAGGAAGACTGATGTTTACAGAGCCGGTGGTGATGAATTCATGGTCATCTTGCCAAATCTTCCTGAAGAATTATTCTTCAGGAAAGTTGAAACCTTGAAAGCAGCCATGGAAAAAGATGACAGCGTCTCATTTGCCATGGGGGCCATTTATTCAGACGGAACCAGGAATACTCACGATGTCTTTGTAAGATCAGATGAACTCATGTACGAAGACAAGAAAAGGATCTATAAGGAAAGACCTGATCTGATCAGAAAAAAAGTCTAAAGATCAGTCTTTTGCGGGAAACAGAAAAAGACATTGCTGGTCGATCTTCTTATTGTTTTTTCAGCATAAAACAGATCAGTAATGCATTTAAAAGCAGAAAGTATATGGAAGATGGCTAAAAAACCAATATTATGTATTTTGATATTGCTGATGGTTTCAGGGTGCGGCCGAGGTCTTTCAAAGAAGCAGCAGGCCAAGATCGATGCGACGATCAAGGAGTATTCTGAGAAACTCATCGGTCCGACCTGGTGGAATTATCATAGCGGTACTGCCTTGAGGTTCTATGAGGACGGTATTGTTGAAGAAGATGGGTGTATCTCTGAACCGGGAAACTGGTATATCTCTTTTGGTGAGCAGTATAACCGGAACCTGGATCTTTCCAAAACAAGCAGAAAATTCATTGAAGAATACTGCGACTATTTTCTGCGCTATGATTCTCCTGCGTATTTTGATGGCAGGAAAACAGATGATAGAATCTCATTCAACGACAACGGAAATCTCGTCTTATGGGATGAAGAATATTTTAGAGGTGTGGACTATATACATGATATTCCTGAAGACGCTTATCATGATCCGGATTTCTATGGAAACTACAAAGTGAATAACTGGGGTGTCTGGGCCAAAATCTCCGAGGATAATAAGGAAGGTTCGATCTGGATCTTCCAGGATGACGGTTTGGGCGCTGAAACGATCGGCTCATATGGCGGCCAGCTGATCTATCCGGATACTTTTACATGGGCTTTCAAGGATGACATGCTGTATATCGAATGGCCAAGAGATGAGGAATATATTGCTGAATACGGAAAAGATGTCGATGTCTTCATTGTTGAAAAGGGTGATGGAGAGTTTTATGCAAGCGATTATCTTGATCATGAAGGAAAGACAAGAACTCTGTACAGACAGACTGATAAACTTGATCTGAGTGAATAAATAATTAGGAAGATGAGGTGCATATGAAAAAGATCATTAAGCTTGTTTCTGTAGTATTGCTGATTATGTCAGTAGCATCCTGTGGAAAGAAGACCAATAAGTTTACTGAAGAAGATCTTAAAAAGATCCACGAAACCGAAGCGCAGCTCAAGCAGCAGCTGGTCAACAAGACATGGCATTATCAAAATGAACCGGTCAGAGCCGTTCAGTTTCTTGATGACGGTTCATACATCAATTTTCTCTCCAGCGGTATCAGAGGAGCAGATTTCTTCTCCGGCGATGATGGTACATGGGACATCAAATACTGTTTCTATGACGGAGATACAAAATATCTTAACGAGGAGAACAACAAGGATCGAGCACTTGAATACTATGATTACAATGTTGTTGTGACATACAAGACCAGAGAAGGTGAGTCAAAGCTCTATACCGAAACGATCGCCTTTGAATCCGGCGATCTGATACTGGCCGGTGACAGACTGTATGATGGACCTTCTGTAATCGAAAAGCTGCCTGACAATCTGAGTATCTTCAAGGAACTCCTTAATCACGCATGGTACATCGATGGCATGAACAGCTATGCCTTATTCTTTGATAACGGATACTGCTTTATGACTTACGGTGTGTTCATTGATGGATCGACTAACGGCGCTTATGTCTATAAATGGGGCTTTGATGAAGGCAAGGGGATTCTTTATCTGATGAATCATTATCAGCCGGAAGAAGTGATCTATGAGGATGTCCAGGCGTATGGACTTAACGGGGCATTGCACGATGATGGTTCCATGTATTTCCAGCTGGTTGAAGTATGGTCTGATGGTGAAGTCATCTTTGATATGGACAACGTTGATGGAAGAGATGATTCTGCTGTCGCTCTTTCAAACAGCTACAGCAAACTGAAAACCTGGTCTGAACAGCACTGGGAAAGCTATTGATTTAAAAATCATATACAATATAAAAAAACTGCTGCGATTATTTCGCAGCAGTATCTTTTCTCATGGCATCCACATGATTCAGAATGACCGGAATGACGATCGGGTTACGGTTGGTCTTTTCGTATAGGAATGGCTCAAGCGTGTTTTTGATGCAGTTTTTGAGATCGCCGAATGTGACTTTCTGTTTCATTGCATTCCTAAGTGCGTCATATACAAGTCCTTCAGCCTCCCGGATCAGTGTCTGAGAATCCTTCAGATAGACAAAACCTCTTGATACAATACCCGGTTTGCAAAGGATCTTGTTGCTGCGGGAGTCGATGCATACGACAACGGCCACCAGTCCGTTATCGGCGAGGATCTTTCTGTCCTTGAGTACGGAAGTCGATAACCCGGAGATATCATTTCCATCAACATAGATCGCATCAGTCTGGATACGGGTGTTGGAACGGTAGACTTCGCCTTCATGCAAGACTAAAGCATCGCCGTTGGCACAGATGAAGCAGTTTTCTTTAGGAATGCCTGTTTCGACTGCGGAATCAGCATGGAGCTTCAGCATCTTGTATTCACCATGCATAGGCATGAAGTATTTTGGCTTGATCAGCTGCAGCATCAGTTTCTGTTCCTCTTTTGAGGCATGTCCGGTTGTATGCAAAGAAGACAGGGCAGAGTTTTCGAGAACTCTTGCGCCGTTTCTCATCAGCTGATTTACGATGCCGCCGATATTGAGAGCATTTCCCGGAATGGCGCTTGAAGAGAAGACGACCGTATCGCCGGGGATGATCTTGACATATTTATGTGAACCGTTGGCGATCCTTGAAAGGGCAGCCAGAGCTTCACCTTGCGAACCCGTGCAGACGATGCAGAGCTTTTCAGGCGGATACTGATTGACCAGTTCCGGAGAAAGGAATGTATCTTCTGGAACATCGATCGTTTTCATCTGCATGCCTATCTCCACGACGTTTTCCATCGATCTGCCGAAGACTACGACCTTGCGTCCGCACTTCTTGGCTGCCTTGATGATCTGGGCCAGTCTGTTGACATTTGAAGCGAATGTCGAGATCAGTATCCTTCCCGTAGTCTTCTTCATGATGTCGTTGATAGCCTGTGCGACCTGCTTCTCGGAGATCGAGAAGCCGTCTACTTCGGCATTGGTCGAATCAGACATCAGAAGGGTAACTCCTGCGGCACCGATATAGGCCATTTTCTGATAGTCGGAGTTCTGGCCGACCGGTGTCAGGTCAAATTTAAAGTCGCCTGTCTCAACGATCCTGCCGTTTGGCGTGTTGATCAGCACACCAAGGGAGTCAGGGATCGAGTGTACGGTATTGAAGAAACCGATGCGGAAATGATCAGTCTGAATGGCTGAATCACCGTTGATCTCGATGACTTCCGTATTGGCAAGTCTTTTTCTTTCCTGCAGTTTCTTTTCGATCAGCGCTTTCGCAAAACGCGGCGCATAGATCTTCTTGATCGGACAGGCCAGAAGCAGGAAAGGAATACCACCGATATGGTCCTCGTGACCGTGAGTGATGATCAGCGCTTTGACCTTTTCCTTGTTTTTGATCAGATGTGTATAGTCAGGTATGACATAGTCAACACCCAATAGTTCATCATCAGGGAATTTGACTCCGGCATCCACGACAATGATCTCATCGTCATGTTCAAAACAATACATGTTTTTGCCTACTTCTCCCAAGCCTCCGAGTGCATAGACCAGTGTATCTTTTGCAGGATCATAATTTGTGCCACTGTATCCGAAAGAAGCTGAATTTTCTCCCGGATAAAAATGAGTGTTTAAATAGTCCATAAGTCTCCCTATAAAAGATTTTGATTATATTTCCAAGTTTATAACCTTTATTTATTTTAAAATATTATGATTTTTTATTCAATGACCAGAGCATCAGGATCCTGATAAAAAGGATCTTTCTGGTTTATGTGGTCATAGAAAAGAACACCTTTGAAATGATCGAGTTCATGCTGAAGCACGATCGCCAGATATCCGTCAGCTTTAATAAGTATTTCCTTGTCCTGAAGCAGGTCATAGGCTTTTACTTTTACTCTGGCAGAACGGTAAACATAGCCATCGTGTTTCTCCGCAACCGAAAGGCAGCCTTCACCGGTATCAAGATAAGCTTTTTCAATGGAATTGGAGATCATTTTCGGATTTACTAAAGCGTATTCAACGACTTTTTTGCCTTCTTCATCCTTGAGGATGATGGCGGTCATCTTTTTGGGGACACCTACCTGAATGGCACTGATTCCCACAGCCGGCTGGAGTTTTTTCTCTTCTGCGATCTCCGGTATTGTTGATTCATCGACATACTGAAGCATATCCATCAGCAGTTTTCTGTCTTCTTCACTTACAGGCAATGAAACATCTGCCGACCTTCTTCTGATCAGTTCATCCGTATCTTTGATTATTGTTTCTGAATTAATAAGCATAACAATATTATAATACCATACTATGTTAAAATGTTTTTGTGCATAAGAAATTCAGACTTACTTTAGGTGACCGTCTGGTCACTGTTTCAGCACTTGCACTGGTGGTTTTCGGTTCACTGATGATCGCATCGGCGGAAATGGGCAACAGTGCCGGTGATACATCATATCTGACATCCATAATAATAAGACAGCTGCTTTATGCGGTTGTAGGCATCTTTGTTTATGTTGTGCTGATCAATGTAAGAATAATACGCCTTAACACATACATCTACTATGTGGCCTACGGGCTGATACTGATGATGCTTCTGTCGACCCGTCTTTTCGGCGAGATAGGCGGCGCCTATGCCTGGATCACTATCGGCAACGGTGCTACACTGCAGCCTTCAGAATTTGCCAAGGTCTTCATGATCGCTCTGGCTGCCAAAATGTTCGGCAGGGATATGCATGAAAACAACATGCGGAATATGGTCAGCTATGCGCTTTTATCACTCCTTTACATCCTGATCATCATGTTCTATCAGCATGACTTCGGTTCGGGGGTGGTCATGTTTATAATCTGCTACTGCTGTGCCTTTCTGCCTGCCTATAAGGAATATGCGACAATCCATCTGTACATGCTCGGCGGTATTCTGATTGCGTTGGTCGGTCTCGGACTTATCATGAGCCCTCCGGTCAATGAATTTCTTAAAAAACACGCTGATTCCTATATGATCGGGCGTTTCCTGGCAGCCAACAATCCGTTCATGTATCAGTATGACATCGGCTATCACGTCATCATGTCACTGGTATCGTTTGCCAACGGCGGAATCATCGGACTTGGCTATGGCAATTCCATCCATAAGTATATGAACTTTCCGAACCCTTCAAACGACTTCATCCTTCCGGTCATCGTCGAAGAGCTGGGTTTCGTGGGCTTTGCGATACTGGTACTGCTGTATGCACTGATGCTGTATCCGATCATAAGAGGATCTTTCAGACTAAAAAGAGTTTCGGGCAAGATCATCATGCTTGGCGTGTTTATCTATTTTGTGACCCATTTTATCCTTAATGTGGGAGGAGTAGGGGGACTGATACCTCTTACCGGAGTGCCGCTTCTGATGATAAGCTCGGGCGGCTCATCTTTAATGGCTGCTCTGGCATCGCTGGGTCTGGCACAGAATGAACTAGTAACAATGAGGAAAGCTGAATCAAATGAGAATAATAGCGGGAAAGTATAAAAAGACACCGATTATGACTCTTGACGGTGAAGATATAACCAGGCCTACCAGAGATATGGTCAAGGAAGCGCTTTTCTCTACGATAAGCATTTATTCCGATACGGCTTTTCTTGATCTGTTTGCCGGATCTGGATCCATCGGACTTGAGGCATTATCCAGAGGTGCTGAAAAAGTCGTTTTCAATGATCTGAACAAGGATGCCGTTAAGATAATCAGAAAGAATCTGGCCAAGGTCAAAGAAGATCGGGAAGTCTACAATCTTGATTATCAGGAGTGTCTGAAAAAACTTCAGGATGGCGGATTTGATTATATCTATATCGATCCTCCATATAAATTCATGACTTATGAAGATATCTTCTACTATGTCAGCAAGTATAGCGTGCTGAAAAAAGAAGGTATAATGATATTTGAAGTAGAAAAGAATACCCAATTGAATGATGAATATCTTGAATTCCGGTTGTATAAGGAAAAAAGATATGGAATTAATAAACTTTTATATTACAGAGAAGGATTACAATGATTAAAGCTATCTATCCCGGAACTTTTGATCCCATTACCGTCGGACATCTTGATGTCATTGAAAGAGCAGCCAGGACCTATGACAAACTGATCGTTGCGGTCATGGAGAACCGCAGCAAGACCTGTACTTTCTCCAAGGAGGAAAGAAAGTCCTTGATCGAGAAATGCTGCAAGGACATTCCCAATGTTAAGGTCGTGATCGGTGAAGGTCTTACTGTCGATCTTGCCGCCAAACACAAGTGTAAAGTCATCGTCCGTGGTATCAGAGCGGTTTCCGACTATGAATCGGAGCTCGCACTGGCTACAGCCAATCTGACACTGAATGAATCGATAGAAACGGTCCTGATGGTCGCTAAACCTGAACTCTCATTCCTGTCATCTTCGATCGCCAAAGAGATCGCACATTTTGGCGGAAGCATTAAAGAATACATTCCTGCTCAGATCATTTCGGAAGTATCCAAGAAGCTTTATAAGTAGTCGGCATATTGACGATTGTTTGAAAGAAAGGGAGCGGTGTGAGCTTGTTTTTTTCAGACAGATAAAAAAGAATAGTTTTTGTGTACCCATTTTTACAGTTTGATATATCTGATCAGAAATTGATCATGTAAAGCTTATACTGATCGAACAGTTTTCGGTCAATCATTGAAGAGAGAGACATTTTATGAAACGTCTTTGTTTATTGATGATAGCCGTATTCTTATCGTTAAGTATTTCTGCCTGTTCATCTGTTTCAGGTTCAAAGAGATTCAATGAAGAAATATACACTTATGAAACTTTTGAAATACCCGCTGCCCTTGGACAGCCGCAGATGGAACAGGAGGAATTGAAGAATCTAAAAATAAAGACTCCGCAGGAGATAAATGAAGCAATAAAAACATACGCTGATGCCTTAATGTTCATGAAGAGCTATGCAAAATAAAGCGGCAATAATAAAGGCTATCTAAAAGATATGCTTCAGCTTATCGATGGAGATTATGATGAAACTGATTGTGTAAATGTCATAACAGACTCCAAGACGATCTATTTATTGGCCATCAGGACAAATGACAGATACTATCTTCTTGATCCGTATTCACAATATATGGGTAAAAGCGAATGGCTTGCCGGATATAAGCTCAATAAGGCTTCCTTCGATGATGTGGACAGTCTGATTAAGGCTTTGGAAACGGCTTTGCCTGATGAAAATGTCTCAGGCGCTTTCTTCTCCCCGAAAGATGCTGACGGAAATATAATGGCTACAAAAAGCAAATTCGGCATAATGCTGTTTGAATACTGCGGACATGATTTTCCGTTTGATTATGGTCTTCCTGAATTATCCGGCAAAGATATAGCTGCTCTTGTAGAAAAAGCCAACAATGGCGATTATGAAACGGTAAAGGATACGATCAGAACCATTCCGGATCTGGCTCGTTTTCTGAAAGAATACGGATATAGTGGACCAGCACGCGGATATGGCGGACCAAATGGTGAAAGAGATGTTATAGAAACGGCTGAATATGTGGCAGCGGATGTAGGGAATATCGTGTATAAGGATGATCCGGATTTTTACAAAGATTGCCCATTCTATTACACGGTATCCGCCATCGAATCCCTGATGCTGAAACAGGGGCAATGTACTACAGTCTCTGGATTGTTTAACTATATGTTGCAGAACGATTATGACGAATACGGATACGTCGATCTACGGTTTTTTGATTCACAGGATAAACATCGGGGATATGACGGACACGTTTTTGCTTATATAAAAACAAACGGTTTATACTATCTGGTCAATCCGATGGATTATGGTGATGATACTCCGGGATTTATGATGCATTATGACGGAAAGAAAGCCTGTTCGGATTCTTTGGAGGAATTGATGGACTGTGTATTTGATTCAACCTATCCTCGTGGATTAAAGACTGCTACAGTTGTTGCTTTTGTTTTTGATGGAATATACGCAAGAAAGTATGTATTCAGCGGCGATCGCTACGATGCTTCAAAAAATAAAATGATAATGCCAACAGCAGCTGAACTTAAAGTGTGTATTGGCTGTGAATATGGCTATGAAGATCCTGGCCATCCTACTACATTTGAACATATCATCGGTGTTCAGCTCAGGAGCAAGCAATAAACCGGAATATCTTTACTGATGCAGCAGCCAAAGATAGAGAGACGATAAAAAACGACATGTATACAGATCGATATGACAATATCTTTGGCAACTGTAACAGCGTAGTTAACGATAATAAAACGAAGAT
>CADCPE010000164.1 GCA_902803275.1 uncultured Erysipelotrichaceae bacterium | reverse complement strand
TAAAGGAAATATCAAGGAAACAATCCTGGCTCCGTTTTTCAAATTGCTGGAAGCATTAATGGATCTTTTTGTACCGCTTGTTGTGGCATACATCATTAATGAAGGTGTAGGCAAGGCGGATGATGCTGTAATATTCAAGGCTGCGGGACTACTGCTGCTGCTGGCGATCCTGGGCATGGCCTTTTCTTTTACAGCACAATACTTTGCCGCAAACGCCTCGGTATCCTATGCCGGGAAACTGCGTCAGTCTTTGTTTGAACATATTCAGACTTTTTCCTACAAAGAGATCGATACGCTGGGAACTGATACCCTGATAACAAGAATTACCAGTGATGTCAATCAGGTTCAAAGCGGGCTCAACCTTGCTTTAAGGCTTCTTTTGAGAAGTCCTTTCATCGTTTTCGGTGCCATGCTCATGGCCTTCACTATAGATGCGAAGAGCGCCATGATATTCCTTGTTGCCATTCCCGTTTTAGGCCTGGTCGTCTATTTCATCATGCTCAAAAGCATACCTCTATATACCAGAGCTCAGGAAAGTCTCGACAGCCTTTCAAAACACAGCAGGGAAAATCTGGATGGTGTAAGAGTTATAAGAGCTTTCAATCACGAAGAGGAAGAAGTAAAGGAATTCAACAGACGAAGTGAAGCGATCACCAGGATAAATGAAACAGTCGGATCACTCTCGGCCTATATGAATCCGCTTACCTATGCGATCGTCAATATCGCAACGATCGTTCTGATAAGAAACGGTGCGATCTATGTCGGAAACGGAACGCTGAATCAGGGAAATGTTGTAGCGCTGTACAACTATATGGCGCAGATCATTATAGAACTGATCAAGCTGGCATCATTGACGATCACGATCAACAGATCCTTGGCCTGTGCAAGAAGGATCAGCAGCATCTTCGGTATCGAAACCTCTATAGAATACAAGGACGAAGATCATCATGACAGTCAGAATGACTGCAAGGTAGAATTCGATGATGTATCCTTTGGATATGAAAAAGAAGCTGAAGACGCAATAAGCGATATCAGTTTTAAAGTAAAGGAAAAGCAGATCATCGGAATAATCGGTGGTACCGGTTCAGGAAAATCGACGATCGTCAATCTGATCCCGCGTTTTTATGATGTTTCAAAAGGCGCCATCAGAATCGATGGCATCGATGTCAGGGATTATCGCAAAGGTGAACTGATCAAAAAGATCGGTATCGTTCCGCAGAAAGCCGTCCTGTTCTCGGGAAGCATCAGAGAAAACCTTAAATGGGGAAACGAGGATGCCAGCGACGAGGAGCTCTATGAAGCTCTAAGAATCGCTCAGGCGCTTGAAGTTGTCGAAAGCAAGCCCGGCAGACTAGATGAGCCGGTCGAACAGGGCGGACGCAATTTTTCCGGCGGTCAAAGACAGCGTCTGACGATTGCCAGAGCTTTAGTCAAAAAACCGGAGATCCTCATCCTTGATGACAGTGCCAGTGCACTTGATTTTTTGACCGACTTCAGACTGCGCAAAGCCATCAGTGAACTCAATATGACGATCTTCATCGTCTCACAGCGAAGCTCAAGCGTCATGAACTGCGACCGCATCATCGTCATGGATGATGGAAAGCTCGTGGGTTATGGTGATCATAAGAAACTTCTTGAAGAAAACAGGGTCTATCAGGAGATCTACTATTCGCAATTCCCTAAAGAGGTGTCAGATGAAAAATAACACTTTGAAGAAAGTTTTGAATCTGATAAGGAAACACTGGCCGATCCTGATCCTCAGCATCCTTTTTTCGTCTGCAGCGATGATCATCCAGCTGTATATTCCGATCCTGTTTGGCGAAGCGATTGACTGTATCAAAGGAATAGACAATATTGATATGGAAAGCATCGTTGCGATACTGCAAAGAGCTCTGACCCTGATCGTTTCTTCTTCGATCCTCACCTATTTTTCCAGTGCCATAAACAATCACATCAGCTACAAGGTCGTGGAAGATCTCAGAAAAAAGGCGATGGCCAGAATACAGATCCTGCCGCTGTCATATCTGGACAGGCACTCAAGCGGCGATATCACTTCAAGAATTATCGTCGACTGCGAACAGATCGCCGAAGGCCTGCTTCTGGGATTTTCAAATCTGTTTGCGGGAGTCATTACGATCCTGGCGACTCTGTATTTCATGATGTCCAAGGATTCTGGCATAACCCTGATGGTCGTTTTACTGACGCCGTTGAGTTTCTTTGTGTCCAGGTTCATCGCTTCAAGATCATACAGAATGTTCAGCAGGCAGAATGAAAGCCGCGGCAAACTCAGCGGACTGGTGAACGAGTTTGTCAACAACGAGAAGATCATCAAGGCTTTCGGTTACGAAGACAAGGCAAACGAAAAGTTCAGAGCCATCAACGATGAACTTCAGGGCTATTCAAAAATGGCTGTCTTCTACTCATCTTTGACTAATCCTTCGACCCGGGCGGTCAATAACGTCATCTATGCGCTGGTCGTACTTGCGGGATGTTTCAAGATCCTGGGATCGACTTTGACGGTTGGCGGTCTAAGTGTCCTGCTTTCATATGCCAGTCAGTATATGAAACCTTTCAATGATATAAGTTCGGTCGTAACGGAATTCCAGAATTCGCTCTCCTGTGCTGATCGTGTCTTTGAACTCATCGAAGCAAAGCCTCAAAGCAAGGACGGCGACAAGGAACTGATCGTAGATAAGGGAGAGATAAAAATCGAAGATGTATATTTCTCTTACGAAGAGGGACAAAGGCTGATCGAAGACTTCAGCTTTGAAGCAAAGAGCGGGGAAACGATCGCCATCGTCGGTCCGACAGGCTGCGGCAAGACGACGCTGATAAACCTGCTGATGCGCTTCTATGATGTGAACAGCGGGACGATTGCTGTTGAAGGCTGTCCGATAAACGAAGTCACAAGGCATTCCCTCAGAAACAGTTACGGCATGGTCCTTCAGGACACCTGGATCAGAAATGACAGTGTCAGAAACAATATCTGCTTCGGTTCTTCGGCAAGCGATGAAGAGATCATTGAAGCCGCAAAGAAGACCCATGCCTATGATTTCATCAAGAGGATGGAGCACGGTCTTGATACTGTGATCGATGAAAACTCCCTCTCTCAGGGCCAGAAACAGCTGCTGTGTATTACCAGGGCAATGCTGTCAAAGCCTAAGATGCTTATCCTGGATGAAGCGACATCCAATATCGATACTAGAACGGAGATCTATATCCAGAAGGCTTTCGCTGAAATGATGAAAGACAAAACGAGCTTTATCGTCGCTCATCGCTTATCGACCATAAGGAACGCCGACAAGATCATCGTCATGAAGGACGGACATATCGTTGAACAGGGCAACCATGAAGAACTTCTAAAGATGAAGGGCTTCTATTATGAACTGTATAATTCACAGTTTGCTGCAGTTGAATAGAAATGGAAAAGGAAAGAATCTACATTGCGATCGACCTGAAGTCTTTCTACGCTTCCGTCGAATGCGTGGAAAAGGGCTTTGATCCGCTCAATACGAATCTGGTCGTGGCTGATTCATCCCGTACCAGCAAGACGATCTGCCTGGCTGTATCGCCGGCCTTGAAGTCTTACGGCATCGGAGGAAGGCCGCGCCTTTTTGAAGTGGAACAGGCGGTTAAGAAGCTCAATGAGGAAAGACGAAACAAGACCTGGAACAGGACGCTTACAGGAAAGTCGTGTCTCAAGGATAAACTGGATGATGACAACGCTCTGGCGGTTGATTATGTGGTAGCTGTTCCGCGCATGGCTCTATATATCGAATACTCGACAAAGATCTATGACATCTATCTGAAATATGTATCGAAAGACGATATCCACATCTACTCGATCGATGAAGTCTTTATCGATGCGACCGATTATCTCAATACCTACAGATTGAGCCCCCGCGAATTTGCGCTGAAGATGATCGAAGACATCATGATCAATACCGGCGTCACCGCCACTGCCGGCATCGGACCGAATCTATACCTGGCAAAAGTTGCGATGGACATCGTCGCCAAGCATCTTCCTGCCGACAAGGACGGAGTCAGGATCGCCGAGATCGATGAAAGAAAATACCGTGAACTCTTGTGGTCTCATGAACCGCTCACCGACTTCTGGAGAGTGGGTCCGGCCTATATGCGCAGACTTGAAAAATACGGTATCCACACCATGGGCGATATAGCCAGATTTTCCTTGAAGAGCGACGGCGTTCTTTATGATGAGTTCGGCATCAATGCCGAGCTTCTGATCGATCATGCATGGGGTTATGAACCATGTACGATGAAGGATATCAAGAGATACAG
>CADCPE010000163.1 GCA_902803275.1 uncultured Erysipelotrichaceae bacterium | reverse complement strand
TTCCCTGATCTGGCAGTCGAAGAAAGATCGGCTGTATCGATCGGCAGAAGACTGCTTGATCCTCTGGCAGAACTGATCAAGATCGATCCAAAATCGATCGGTGTCGGACAGTATCAGCACGATCTGCCGGAAAAGGCTTTGAATGAAAGGCTTGATGAAGCGATCATGAAAGTCGTAAACAGAGTCGGCGCCGATGTCAATACCGCTTCCATCGAGCTCCTGCAGCATATCTCCGGTCTAAACAAGGGCATCGCTGCCGAGATCATCAACTACCGCAATGAAAACGGAAAGTTCACCAACAGACAGCAGCTGCTTAAAGTCAAGAAACTGGGTGCCAAGGCTTTTGAACAGTGCGCCGGATTCCTGAGGATCATCGATGGTGAAGAACAGCTGGATGCCACCAACATCCACCCTGAATCATATGATCTTGCCAAGCAGATCATGAAGGTCTCCAATATCACTAAACTGGGTGATCCTGATATCGTGTTCAATGATGAAGAGATCAAGAAACTGTCTGCTGACGAATATACGATCAACGACATAAAAGACTGCATAAAGGCCCCGTTGAGAGACTATCGTGATCAGTTTGATGGTGCGATATTGAAATCTAACGTCCTGGAATTAAAGGATCTCAAGAAGGGTGATGAATTATCCGGAACGGTCAGAAATGTTGTTGACTTCGGTGCGTTCGTTGATATCGGTCTGCACGATGATGGACTGGTCCATATCTCCAGAATGTCGATGAACAGAATAAATCATCCAAGCGAAGTCGTATCTGTATCCGATATCGTCAAGGTATATGTCTATGATGTTGATGAAGTCAAACAGAGAGTTCAGTTATCATTGCTTCCATTGGATGAACTTGCCAGAAGAGATGAAATGAAAAAAGAAAGATCTCTCAAGAAAGCTCATAACCGTCCTTACAGCAAGGAGAAGCATAACAAGGAAAAGCCGGTAGAGAAAGAGATCTCTGAAGAAGAAGCCATGAAGAGGCTCTTAGAAAGATTCGGTTCCAAATACTAAAAACAGCTCAGCGAGCTGTTTTCTTATGACCATGGGACAGATAGCAGAAGATAAAGCCGCTCAGACACCCGATTATAAGGGCTATAGCCGCATCTACGATCGAAGAATCAGGACCGATGGTCGTCAATATGCCGAAGGTTCCAAATGAAGCCATGGCATATGATTTGACGCCTTTAAGGCCGGCATAGAGCCCGCCGATAAAGCCTCCGGCGCTTAACGACAGCAGGGCTTTGATATCCTTCATTACGATGCCGAAGATCGCCGGTTCACTCGTTCCGCCTAGAGCGGCCGTGATCGCTGCAGCGAGCGTTTCACTGTTTCGGTCTCTTACATACAAAGCAAGGGTCACGAAGCCCAGGATATTGTTGTAAAGGACGTTGGCAAAAAACAGGATCGGGTCAACACCGGTTGAAGCCAGCAGAAGCATAGCTGAAAGATTGGCACCGCCAAGTCCGGCTATTGTTATATATGGAATTATTGCGCACATGATGCCGTTTCCTATCGGGCCAAGATCCTTTAAAGCCATGATCAGCTTTACAAGGCCGTCTCCTACCCAGACACCTAAAGGACCGACCAGGCAGAATGAAATAGGGACCATGATGATGATCGTGCTCAAAGGAAGCAGGATCGGCCTGAGATTTTCGTTGAGATATTTTTCCAGAAATCTCACGATATAAGACATGATCCAGACGATGATGATTGAAGATATGACCTGATTGCCATAGGTGGTGGAAGTAATAGGGATGCCAAAGACTGACAGATTCCTTCCGCTTTCGATCAGCGATACGAAAACAGGTGATAGAAGCATGGCTCCGCATAGGGCAGCCAGGGAACGATTGGTCTTAAAGGCATCAGCAGCTGAAACCGCAATATATATTGGCATGAAATAATAGCCTGCATCAGCCACGAATGAAAGTACCGTATATGTGTCGGAATCATAGGAAAGGATGTTCAAAACCAATGGACCTATTACGATCAGTGCCACTTTGAGCATTCCGACTCCGATCATTATCGGCATAGTCGGAACGATCGATTCAATTACCTTGTCCATAACTTTGGTTATGATATTCTTTATTTTTGTAAGTACAGGTTTCATATAAACAATATTAACATGTAACATGTATTTTCATGTGAAAGTAAATAC
>CADCPE010000162.1 GCA_902803275.1 uncultured Erysipelotrichaceae bacterium | reverse complement strand
ATCGCTTTCAACAGCAATATCAGAAAGAAGGATACCGAGACATATATTTCCTTCGTATTCATCGATAGGGATGGTCAGAGAAAATTTGTCGGAAACGAAAACGGATCACTGAGAGTATTGGACCTTAGCGATATCGTCATTGATAAAGACTGCAGGTATGTATCATTTGCCTCGCTTTTTCTTTCGAAAATGCTGGATAATGAAAAGCTGTCTGTCCTTTTCAGAAAGATCAAGGAAAAAGGCATAACGCTCTTCGTGGATTCTTCCAATCACAAAAACGATGAGACGATCAATGACATGACCTGTCTGAAGTATGCGGATTATTTCTTCTGCAACGAAGCAGAAGCCAGTCAGCTTTGTCAAAGCAGCGACATATGGCAATGCCAGAAGAAGCTCTATCTGGCAGGGATAAAAAACGTGATCATCAAATGCGGTGAGAAGGGGTGCTTTTACAAGGACAGATATTATCCGACAGAAAAGATCGAATGCATCGATTCTACCGGTGCGGGAGACAGCTTTGCGGCCGGTTTTATCAAGTCGATCAGTGAAAACAGAACAGTGGAAGAAGCAATAATGACCGCCAACAGATTCGGAACCAGTGCATGCAGGTATATAGGTACTACCGCATGGCTTGAACATATTTAGGAAGAAATTATGAAATATACACTAAGAAATCTGAGCCAGGATGAAATGAGAAATATCGTCGGTGTCAACGATGCCAATATCGCTCTTTTAGAGCAGCTTTACGGCTGCGGTATCGTCTACAGGGACGATTACTTCAAACTGCTTTGCGATGACGAAGAGATCTTCTCCAGATTCTCCCGCCAGATGGACTATATAGTACGCAAATGCAAGGACAACATCATTGACCGGGATTTCATCACTCATTCGTTCATGCAGACAAGCGATGATGAAAAAGAGGATTTTGCGGATGAGATCATTGCCTATTCGTTCTCCGGCAAGCCTTTCAGATGCAAGACCAGCAATCAGCTAAAATTCGTCAAAGCGATAAAGAAGGATGACCTGGTATTCTCGATCGGACCTGCCGGTACAGGCAAGACTTTCCTTTCCGTACTGCTGGCTGTGACCTATCTGAAGAAAGCCCTGGTCAACAGGATCATCATTACAAGGCCTGCCGTTGAAGCAGGAGAATCACTGGGCTTTCTGCCGGGGGATCTCAAGGAAAAGATCGACCCTTATCTGATGCCTATATACGATTCACTGGATGCCATATTAGGCAAGGAACAGAAGGACAAACTGATCGAAAAAGGCGTTATCGAAGTCATGCCGCTGGCCTATATGCGCGGAAGGACTCTTGATGAGGCATTCATCATCCTCGATGAAGCTCAGAATACCACCGATAAACAGATGCTCATGTTTCTGACAAGACTTGGCTTCAATTCCAAAATGGTCGTCAATGGCGATGTGACCCAGGTTGATCTAAATATAAACAGAAACAGAAGCGGACTGATCCTGGCAGATGAGAAACTCAGGGATATCTCCGGCATTTCCTTTGTTCAGTTTGACAATAATGATGTCATCAGAAATCCGCTGGTAAAGATTATTATAGAAAGGTTTACGATATAATGAAAAAACTGTTCATAGCTACGGGCAACAGACATAAGCTTGAAGAGATCGATGATATCCTTAAAAGAAACGGGGTGGAAGTTGAACTTCTGACACCGAAGGATTTTGCTTTCGATGATGAACCGGTGGAAGACGGAAACACCTTTGAAGAGAATGCCTTCAAAAAAGCCAGTTTCTATCATGAAAGAGTCAATATGCCTGTCATCGCCGATGATTCAGGAATATGCATCGATTATCTTGATGGTGGACCGGGGATCCATTCTGCCCGCTATCTAAGCGATCTAGACTATCCTGAAAAATGCAGATATATCATCAATATGATGAAAGGCGTCAAGAAGCGAGGAGCACAGTTTGTAGATGTTTTGTGCTTTATTGATATAAATGATCAAGTCAACTATTATAAGGGCGTAAACGAAGGGGAAATAGCCCTGGAAGCGAAAGGAGATAAAGGCTTTGGCTATGATCCGATATTCCTGATTCCTGAATACAACAAGACGGAAGCAGAACTCGGCGAAGATTACAAGAATGAATTTTCACATCGTGCCAAGGCTCTAAAAAAGTGGATTATAGATGCAAAAGACAAACTCTAAAGTATACTCTTTGATCATTGTGATCAGTTTCATCATGATGTCATTACTGGGAAGTGTTCATTTCTGGTCCTTTAATGAGTCATTTTACAGGAACGAACATGACAAGCTGATGCTTTATGGCAAACACATCAGTGAATACATCGGCATTTCCGATGATGATCTGGCAAAACTGACCCATTTTACCCTTTCCTATCTTAACGATCCAAAGGCCACTCTGGATATACAGATGAAAGTAAACGGCAAACAAAGGGAGATCTTTACCGATGATGAAAAAGCTCATATGATCGATGTCAGAAATCTCAATCTGGCTGCCAATTATCTGCTTCTGGATTCATTCATCGTTTTTACTGCCTTCATCATTCTCTACATTTTCAGAAAGCATCCGGTTTCCGTGCTGTTTGGCTGCTATAAGAAGGTACTGCTTTATATCATGATCTTCATCGGCATTATCGGCATATGGATAATGTTTGATTTTGACGGATTCTGGACCTTCTTCCATCACATATTCTTTCCTGGCAATGAGCTGTGGCTGCTGGATCTAAGATCCGATATCCTGATCATGATCGTTCCGCCAGAGTTCTTCAATCATCTGGTAGTCACGATCGTCATGACTTTTGTTTCACTGATTATGTTGTTCTATCTCATCCTGTATCTGCTTGACAGGAAGGAAAGAATGAATGGTTAATATTGTTCTGTTTGAACCGGAGATCCCTCAGAATACCGGCAATATCATGCGTACCTGTTCGGTCTTCGAGATGAGGCTTCATCTGATAGAACCGCTGGGGTTCTCTCTGGATGAGAAGCATCTGAAAAGAAGCGGCATGGATTACGTCAAGGATCTTGACTATACAGTCTATAGGAACTGGGATGAATTCTATGAGAAGAACACTCAGGGACAGTATGTGTTCTTTACCAGATACGGCTTGAAATCCTTTGAAGAATGCCGGTTTGAAAATGATAGGGATATCTACATCGTCTTCGGTAAGGAATCCACCGGCATAGACAAGAAGATCCTGAAGGATCATATAGAAGAATGCTTCCGCATTCCAATGAGGAGCGATGCCCGCAGTCTCAATCTGTCAAACTGTGTGGCGATTGCAGCCTATGAATGTTTAAGACAGATCGGTTTTGGCGATCTGAGCGACAGGGAAGTAATAAAAGGAGCGGACTTTTTACTTAAATGCTGAAGATCTGTTTGGTATCGGACAATCACGGCGATCTTGACTGCATCGAAAGGATACTTTCGGACAATCCGGCCTGTGATTACTATCTTCATTGCGGTGATGTCATGGCAGCTCCGGAAAACATTACACCGTTTGCGGCCGTTTCCGGAAACAATGACTGGTTTTTTGAATACCCTATGCAGATGATCATGGAGATCGGCGGCCATCGTATCCTGATAATGCATGGCCATAAGCTGATCTATTCCTGGAATCTGATGGTAGATAAAGCCAAAAAAGAAAAATGCGATGTCGTTTTCTATGGACATACGCATTCGTTCTATGATGATATTCACAACGGGATCAGATTCATCAATCCGGGATCCTGTCACTACAACCGCGATCTGACAGCTCCTTGCTACGCCAGGGTATATATCCTGGATGATGGCAATATCAGAGTCGAAAGGGTTGATCTATAGTATTCTGGAAAGGAACTGTCTGGTCCTTTCGTTCTTCGGATGATTGAAGATCTCTTCAGGACTTCCTTCTTCCAGGATGATGCCTGAATCCATGAATACGATCTTATCAGCTACATCTTTGGCAAAGGCCATTTCATGAGTGACGATTATCATCGTCATTTTTTCATCAGCCAGATCCTTGATGACATTCAATACCTCGCCGACCATCTCCGGGTCAAGAGCTGATGTCGGCTCATCAAACAGCAGGATCTCAGGATCCACGCAGAGAGCTCTGGCTATCGCTACTCTTTGTTTCTGACCGCCTGAAAGCGTGGCAGGGTAGGCGTTAATGAAATCGGCCATTCCGACCTTGGTCAGATTGTCGATGGCGATCTTTCTGGCATTCTCCTTGTTTCTCTTGAGGACTTTAACCTGAGCCAGGATGCAGTTTTCGACCACATTCATATTGTTGAAGAGGTTGAACTGCTGGAAGACCATTCCGACCTTCTGACGGTAGGAATTGATGTCGCTGATCCTGTTTATATCTTCGCCAAGGACGATGATCTCGCCTTTATCGATCGTTTCAAGCAGATTGATGCATCTGAGCATCGTCGATTTGCCTGAACCGGAAGGTCCGATTAGACAGACGACAGTTCCTTTATCGACATTGAAGGAGATATCGTCAAGCACTTCATTAGCACCGAAATGCTTCTGAACATTTTTTATTTCTACTATCGGCATTTAGTCTCCTTTCTTGGCGATGGCAATACTGTGAATATTCGTATCTGACTGCGGAAGAGAAGTTTCCGTATTGTTCATTTTCTTTTCGATCGCATTGAGTATGATGCTGGAAAGACTCGTAAGCATCAGATAGATCATGGCCGTTACAAAATAGGTCTCCGTGAAGCGGTAGGTCGTTCCGGCGATCGAATTGGACTGGAACATCAGTTCCGTGATCGAGATGATCATGAGCACTGAACTATCCTTGATATTGACGATAAGCTCATTTCCGATGGCAGGGAAAGCGTTCTTGATGGCCTGAGGAAGGATGACGCTCATCATTGTCTGCATCGAAGACATGCCTAATGATCTTGCGGCTTCATTCTGTCCGACATCAACTGACTGAATGCCTGATCTGACTATTTCCGCCATATAGGCGCCGGTATTGATCGAGATGATGAAGATCGCAGCTACCATCTTATCCCATCTGACGATATTGGTATAGACAAGATAATAGATGAAGACAGCCTGAACCATCATCGGAGTTCCTCTGAAGACTTCTATATAGACTTTCAGGATCGTATCGATGATCCTCTTGGATACTCTATTGAAAGAGGAAGCGGTCTTATCGAGCTTTATCGCTCTGATACCGCCTACAAGCAGGCCGATGATCAGACCGATCAGAGTTCCGCTCAAAGCGACGATCAACGTCGTTCTGATACCTAAAAGAAAGCTCAGATAGTATTTGCTTAGTATTTCCAGACACTTGTTTAGTGACATCTTATTCCTCGACAGAAGGCTGTCTGTTTACAGCGTCTTCCATGATCTGCAGCCTTTCTTCTTCGGAAATGTTGTTTAAGGCATTCTGCAGATTGTTAAGCAGTTCCGTATTTTCCTTTGCTACAGCGATAGATACTGAAGTATCAACGACAAAGCCCTGACCTTCAGCAAATCTAACGATCGCAAGATCCGGATTGGCGGCAACGACACCGTTGGCGACCGGAAGTTCTGCAGTGATCGCATCGGCTTCGCCTGACTGTAAAGACAGGATCATTCTTGGATATGTGGCAAGCGGAGTCATGTGGTTGACACCCTGGATCTGCTCGATAACATCATCATAGGTCGTATTGATCTGGCCTAAGACGTTTCTTCCGGATAATTCCTGGATCGAAGTGATGTTTACAAGGTCGGAATCAGCTCTGACGATGACGACCATATCTGACTCATAGTATGGTGTAGTGAAGCTTACGGCTTCAGCTCTTTCCGGAGTTTCGGTCATTCCGGCGATGATGCAGTCGATGGCACCGGCATTAAGCGAAGGGATCAGTGAATCCCAGTCGGTCTTGACGATCTGAACTTCCATGCCTAAGGCTTCAGCCAGTCTGGAAGCGATGACAACATCATATCCGTCAGCGTAATCTACAGAAGAGATGGCTACAGCAGTGTCACTGTCCGTTACCTGAGTCCAGTTGAACGGTGCATAATCGCACTCCATGCCGACACGCAAAACAGCGGCATCCGGTTGTTCTGAACCGCCGTTTGACGCAGCGTTGTTGCTGCATCCTGCAGCAAGCAACAAGATCATAAGTAATGCAAATAATTTTTTCATGGTATATACCTTTCCTTTTAATAAAAAATCGTATGCACCATTACATACGACATTTATCGAAAGTAATAGCGCCTCTACCTAAGTAGGAGTGTTGCAGGTATTCCCTGTAACCCCACAGATAATTCATGCCTGAATGATCCGTTCGGCGGTGGTTGCCTTTCATATGTTTCATCGCCTGCCGGCTCCAACATATTACTGATCTGCACCGCTACCTCTATACACAGATACACAGATTTTTTACTCACTTATTATTTACTCAATTGAAAAATATGTCAATAGTCTTAAACCATTTTCATACAAAAATCTGCAAAAGTACTTGCGAAAGAGTAAATAATATGTTTAAATAATTGAGTAATAAAAAGTACGTAGAAAGAAGAAGGCCACTTCTCACCTGATGTTTTATGAACTTGGGTATATTGCTACTGAATGTAACGATATTTGAGTGGGCTTTTGTCTCACTTTTTATTTAATTACGGGGGTATAAAACTATAACAAGGAAACAACGTCAGAATGATGACCTGGTCAATGAAGCGATCCGCTTCAAGGAAGTAATGGTCATCGGCCCAGATGGAAGCCAGCTGGGTGTAATGTCCAGGAATGAAGCATTACAAAAAGCCTATGATGAGGATTTGGATTTGCTGTGTGTAGCACCTAATGCTCAGCCGCCGGTATGTAAAATGCTGGACTACGGAAAGTATCGCTTCGAAGCGCAGAAAAAGGCCAAGGAAGCCAAGAAGAACCAGCAGAACACGGAAATCAAACCGCTGCGTCTGTCT
>CADCPE010000161.1 GCA_902803275.1 uncultured Erysipelotrichaceae bacterium | reverse complement strand
GACCATCCTTAGTGTACTGATTCCAGCCGGGAAAACAAACGCCGTTTTCTTCGATGAAGTACCATTGCGAAGTAGAAAGATCGCTGTCTTCGCTATAGATATAAAAAATGTTCAAAGAAAGCAGAAAGATCAGAAAAACATGAAACAGCAGATGTTTTCTTATGATGTTTTCCGATATGGATCTATGGATATCTCTTTTCATACTAAAAAATCCTGATTATTTAAATTTATAGATTAATCGAATTGTTAAAAATTAAGTTTTTCAATTCCGTTATTTTATTCATGACATCTCTTGCTCAAACAATGAAATTGAATTTCTTTAGCAGATTATAAACATGAAAGAAGTTCATCATGTGCAATAACTGTGTTCTCTTTTTTGTATAATGAAGTTTAGGTAGATGCTTATGGAAAATAAAACTGTATCTTTTTATCTGGATGCTTTTCTGGATGCCTATCATGAATGGACAGTTAGCGGGAAAGGGCTCAAATATGCTTCCCGGGAACTGCGATACTGTCTAAGCACGCAGAAAAAGCGCCTGGCCGGCAAAGGTATCGATTCTGAAGAACGATATGAACACGTAAAGGATGAGATCAAAGGTTCCCTTCTGAAAAAGGGCGATCCTTACAAGGCCCAGGTCCTCTATCGTGAAAGCAAGCGCCTTTTGACCTACAGAAAGGAAAAGAGATCGCTTAAGGAATACAAGGAGCCCGTCACTTTCTATGGCTGCCTTCTGGATAAGAAGGATTATGAAGACAAGCCCTGTACCTGTCCAAACTGCGGTCATCAGAGCCTGCTTAGCGAATTGAGCGAGGGCTGTCCGTATTGCGGAACGGTCTTTGAAACAGAAGACAGCTATCCCTGCTTCACCTCTTTCTATTCGGTCAACGGGATCGTTGAACGTTCAACTCTATCCGAGCGCATCAAGAAAAGGATGATAATCACCGGAACGGCCACAGGTCTGCTTCTTTTTGTCGCATTTCTTTTCACCTATAAAGAATATGCATGGTATTTCCGGATTCTGGGAGCTTTGTTTCTCAGTGTGCTGTATGGTCTGGTCTCCGCCTTTATCGCTTATATGATCAACAGCTTCTTTCTTATATTCAAAATGTTCCGCGAAGCCGGCAGATCGCTGCCCCTTCTTTCAGGACTGAGAACCAAGAAGAAGATAGAAGAAAAGCTTAAGAGCATCGATCCGGCTTTTTCCTTTGAATACTTTGAAGGAAGGATCATTTCTCTTCTCAGAACGATCGCCTACAGTGATGATCGTGACTGCTTAAGCATTTACAGCGGAAAACAGGATCTTTCTTTTATGAACGATCTGATCGATATCCAGTACCGCGGCGTTCTGCAGCTGAAAGGCATTTCTTTCAAAGAAGATATGACACAGATCACTGTCAAAGCCTTCTTAAACAACACCTATTACACCAACCGCATTTACCGAAAAGATGAAAACTATCTTTTGACCATTGAAAGACAGACAGGCTCTTTGACAGGGCTGGGATTCGATATCCTCAAGATCCAATGTCCAAACTGCGGAGGAAGTTTTGATGCCTTGCACGAAAAGAACTGCCCACATTGCGGAAGCTATTATGATCTCGTACATGATGACTGGGTCATCCGTGAGATCCGCAGAGTCTGACCGCTTATATGGACATAATATAAAATTCAGAAAAATCTGAGATCTTTCATAGTCATGACTTGAAGCCATCTCATTTTCTTGACCATATACCTGAATATCAGGAAGCAGAAATGACGGCAATAAAGATGCCCTTATCAGAGCTGAAAGAAGAAGATCAGTTTATGCTCATGTCTCTGATTATCTGATCCTGTGAATATAGAAACAGGCATTTCGGTTGTCCGATATGCCTGTTTTTTGTCCATCAGTTATTATGATCTTCCGGTTTCTCAGACGGTTTCTGGCTGTCGCCATGGCCATGTTCGCTGCCAGATTGCTGTGGTCTGTCACCATGAGATGAAGAATCTGTCTCTACAGTAACAGCTTCACCTTGAGATTCTGTTTTTTCACTGTATTCAACACCATTCACATAAAGCTTATAGCCATTCAGATCGATGGAATCAGCTGTACAGGTAAGGGATGTGATATAGGAATCAGAAGCAAGAGTCCATTTTGATCCCTCTTCGATCTCAACATAGATCTTTCCTTCAGAATTATCTTCGTTGATGGCGCCAGAATAGGTCGAGCCGTTCCTGATATACAGATTGAGTGAAGATACTTCATCGACGATGATATCTCCTTTGGCGATCTGATCATACAGATTCATTGTGACATGTCCGCCATTGGACCCTTCAGTTCCCCATCCGGCAGCCGCAGCTCTCAAGAAGCAGCCATCATCATCTTCGTTGGTTATATCTGCATTTTCCAGATTGATCGTTGCGACAGTATTGTTTACAAAAAAGATATCACCGTTTCTGTTGAGCAATGATCCATTCTTCATATTGAAGCAGGCAAGTCCCTCATCGGCATCCCCGGACATCGACTGATAGATCATTACTGCCTGATACCATTCAGATTTGTCGGAGTTCTTCGATACGTTGTTTGCGACGAGTTCCACATTGTTCAGAGTTACGGAATTCTGTCCTTCGACGACGACGCCCTGAGAGGATGTGGATTCAAGATAGGCATCACTTACCGTGATGTCGGCAGTCGAATAGATGACAGGTGATCCTTTTCCATCTGTGATGTAGGATCCTCCAGTCACATTGACAATGCCTCCGCCTCTGTCTGATCGAATGGCAGCCGAAGAATTGCCGGTCGTATGGATGTTCAGGTTTTCCGCATTCATCGTGCCTTTGCCCGTAGTCATCAGTCCACCGGAACAGTTTCCACTCGTTTCGATAACCGAGTCTGTGATATTTACGATCGTACCTTCGCCATACGAGAATACGCCATTGGCATGCGTTCCGTCAGTTTCCACTACTATACTTTCAAGTTCAAGTACTGCGCCGTTTGTTGCAAAGACGGCAGCATTTTCGCCGTAGAAGTCTGCCTGATCGCCCGAAGAATCACCGGTCTTAACGACCTTGATATTTGCATAGGAAGCAGATTCGCCATCTGCTTCAATAGCGTGTTCACCATCTGCTTCAGATGAATAGCTGTCGTTTATCGTGATGCTGTCTTTTTCAGGCAATGAAGAATCATTCAAAGCGATATCCTGTGATGTCTGCACCGTTTGCGTATTATTTGTCCTGCTGCATCCAAACAGCGAGATACTGAGCAGCAGACCGATCGATAACAATAGAGTTTTTTTCATGTTCAGTTCCTCCTGTCTGTCTGTATCATAAAAGACAAAAACTGAACTCCATGTGAATTCTTAAGGAAAACGAAATGAATTCATATCCTGCGCAAAACAGTATTCGTGCAGTGTTCCATTTTAAGAAT
>CADCPE010000160.1 GCA_902803275.1 uncultured Erysipelotrichaceae bacterium | reverse complement strand
TATCTCGTAAAGAAAGTATTTACGATTTTATTCTCGATTTTGATCGTTTTATGCGGAGTCAGCGCCGTGCTTTATTCTGCCCTCGTCTTCGGCAACAACATCTTTGACAGGATGCGCTACATGACTTTTGACGGCACGATGTTCACGACACTGATCTCATTTCTTTTCATAATCATTTCATTATATGAAGCCTTCTTTGATACCGAAGTGACCAACAGATTCATATATTTCATGCGTCTTTCTTCAGCGACGACTGAATTCATCATCTTCTCGGTAGTCATGGCTGGACTTTCTCCATGGCTTCCCGATTCACCGGATATAAGTTCATACCCCGGTGTAATGATGCATCTGGTCATTCCGATCACCAGTATAATCTGTTTTATCTTCAATGATGCACCGATCGGAAAGGTCAATGTCTATGAACCGTTATATGGCAGCACCTTCATCACCATTTATGCCGTGATCATGGCCTTCCTGTTTGGAACGAAGATCCTGCCTTCTTCATTGGCACCGTATTCGTTCCTGGATTTTGAACATCATTCAATAATCTTTTCGTTGGCGTGCCTTACCGGCATCTATGTCGTTGCCTATTTTATTGCCAAATTCTTTATCTTTCTCAACAGTCATTATTCATGGGTCTGGTTTAAAAAGCTCAAGAAGAAAAATGATGCATAGGCTTTTCTGTCAGGCATGATCATCTGTTTGATGCTGCAGTTTCCTGAAGACTAGTTTTCCAGTCTTCTTTTTGTTTCCTCAAGCATCTCATCGATGTCTTTATAGATGTTTCCTGTCAGCGCCTGGCCGTTATCGAGCTTGGCCACGACTTTTCCGTTCTCCTCATCAAAGCCTATATCGATTATCTTCTCTCCCTGAACAAGATAGAAAGAATACAAGAGATTGCCGTTATTGGTGGAATAGACGTAAGCCGCATTCTGTTCATTGCCGCAGAGGATGATGATCTTGCTGCCGTCCTTGGAGAATTCCGCCCTGTGACAATACTCCTGCCCGGCCAGGACATATGTGATCTGGCCGCTGCTCAGATCAAACAATACGCATCTAGGATCACGACCGCCGCAGGAAGCCATGAGGCTGCCGTTGAACACAAGATCCGCAACCGACCGGTAGCAGTGTTCCGCATGGCAATACCTGTTCACGGCATTATCCGGATCGGAAACATCGAATACTTCGATAAAACCGTCAGGATGAGTATATGCCACATATTTCTGATCTTCGCTTGTGTAGATGTTCCCTGTGCCCTGCGCAAAATCGCCGGGATTATGGATAAGAGTGATATTCACATCTTTATCGAGTTCGGTATATCTTGGTGTCTTATACAGGATTCCGCTATAACTGCTTTCCCTTTTGGAATCGGAATAGGCCGGTGTTATCTCCAGCCTGGTTTTTCCGGCACTGAAATTGACTATCACCATTGAACTGTTATATGAAAAACATTCGGCATTGCCATAGTCGACCATCTCTCCGCTTCTTAGATCAAAGATCCCGGTGATCCCGCCCGAAGCGCCCACATATCTGCCATCCGGTGAACGGCAGACTTTTGTCTGCGTGTCTGATTCGCTCTCTATTTTCCAGAGTTCCTCACCTGTCAGAACATCCGTGGCTTTAAGGAAGTCGGGATTCATCGCCAGGATGATCGTTCCATCATAGCTGATCTGAACAGACTGATCGATGTATCCTTCGCCGCTGTCGTCTTCAAATACGAGCGAACCATCAGCTGCGCTAAAGACATAGGACCTGCTTCCGGAGACGGCAGCCACATATTCTCCGTTTCCGGAATACATGATGGACGGATAGCCTCTTGAATGATCATAGTCAAGGTCGATCTGTCTGCTTCCATCCAGAGAAACGATCTTCATACCGCTTTGATTGCCGTGCGAGCCTATTACGACATCCTTCCTGTCAGGGGAAAGATCGACTATCAGCGGCAATGTATACGATTCAAACATGTCGTTATTGTTAGGAAGGATCTCTTTGACCGTATCATCGAGATAGTTCCATAAGACCATTACGGATGGCTTTATTATCAGCAGGGTCCTTTCATCTACCGGGAAGACTTTTTCACCGATGTTCCAGCTTGTGCCGTCATCAGCGCTGTATTCCCTGAACAAAGATCCGTCTTCGACTTTATAGACCGAAACATAGCCATACCACTGATCGACCATATAGAAATACCTGTCGTCAAGAGAGAACCCCACGCTGTCCAGCATGCCGATATTGGCTCTTGAAACAGTATGCAGGATAAGACCTGTATGTCCGTCTATGAGACATGCAGAATTGAGATTGGTTATGCCCAACAGATAGGCGCTGTTATGAGAAAAGACGAGCGATGAGAAATACCTGTTGTTGGTATCGATGGTCAGAACTTCTTCAAACTCCTGATTATACAAGGCATATTCCAGTGCCGAAGCATACTCCCTGTCATTCTTTTTTCCTACTGTCTGTCTTATCTGTGCGGCATCATCAAGGATCTTGAGGGCTCTGACCTTGTTTCCTTCGGACGATGCCTTATTGGCCTCCTGAATAAGCAGCTGCATCTGATTGTCCATGGCGATATCTCTTTGTCTGGATATCTGACCGTTTTTGTACAAAGCAAAGCCTATAAAACCGCTCAGGGCCAAGATGATGAGCAGACCTGATCCCAATATGATGTTCAGCTGTCTTCTGTGAGCTCTTTGACGAAGATCGTCAAAAGTGACTCCCAGCATCGGAGCCAGGATCCTCAGTTTTTCATCATTGAGCTTCTTCAAAGACAGAGCCAGGCTTTCGGATCTCACATCGGCCGCCAGAGGTTCTATTTCTTTTCTTGTCCCGTTGACAGTCACATAGCGCAGCTGTTCAGGGAAAGCGGCATCAGGCTCGCCATTGACCAGAACAGTCAGGATATGATCTCTTCTTCCTAAGGAGATGAAATAATCCAGTTCAGCCTTGCACCATCTGGATTCAAGATAGGCTGGTGAACACACTACTATCAGCCACTCAGAATTTCTTAAAGCTTCTTCTATATCGCCGCCAAGATCGACAGACAAAGGAAGTTCTTCTTCATCACGAAAGACCCTTCCCATCTTCTTGATATCAAGCTTCTTCTTGATATTAGAGGGAATGTGGTAGTTCTCGATTAAACTGTGCAGTCTTGCGGCTATCTCCTTGTCAGGTGAAACGTGTCTGTAGGAAATGAAAGCCTTGTATAGAAGATCACTCATACTGATTTATTTAATTATCTCATACAGTGATTCAGATATTATAGTGCTCTTTTTCTTTCGTAACCGATAAACGGTCTTATCTTTCTTCTGATCTCATCGCACATCCTTGCGGCCGCTTCAGGATCCTTGCAGTTATCAAAATTATTGTTTTCAATATCATGTTTCAATGAAGAATCAAGGTATTTCAGTGATGTGATATGCCTGAATCCTCCGATGGGCCTGCCAAGATCTTTCAGATCGACCTTGGGATATCTTTTCTTTACAAATATGATCTCCTCTTTGGAAAACATAAGATCTAAAACGTTCATATGCACATAATCTCCGCGCAGCTTATCAGCTCATATCACCTGTTCTATACGAAGATATGACATCTTCATAGATCTTCAATGCCGATGAAGCAAAGTTTTTCAGTGAGAAATCCCTGGCCTTTTTCAGTGATTCTTCGCCCATCTTGGAAAGAAGAGGATCGCAGTCCAGAAGCCTGCAGGCATCTTCGACAAACTCCTGCCTGCAACGGTAGGCAAAGCCGTTGACGCCATCTTCCAGAACGCCGTCAAGAGCTTCATCGGCTCTGCATAATAGAGGAAGTCCCTGACCAAGAGCCTCAAGATTGCTCATGCTGTGGACTTCAAAAGTCGAAGCAGAAACAAAGATGTCGCCCAGTGCATAATAAGGACCGATATCCTTTCCCGGCTTTCGTCCCGCAAATACAACATGGTCTTTAAGGCCACGCTCATCGGCAAGGGCTTTGAGCCTGTTTTCATAAGGCCCGTTCCCGACGACAAGAAGCACGGCTTCAGGAACCTTTTCAACAAGTGCAGGCATATAATCTATCAGCTCCTGAATATTCTTCTCCTTGCTCAATCTGGTGATGCACACAAGCAGTCTGCTGTCTGAACTTATGTTAAGATCATTAAGCATCTCCAGACGCTCTTCATCTGATAGTGAATACTTCTGCCAATCGATCCCGTTAGGTAAGACAAGAAGACGGTCTTTAAACTGCCTAAGGAAAGGAAAGCTCAAAGCCTTCTTTGAAGGCACGATGATCCTGTAAGCGGAATGGTAGACCAGCCAGGCCGCAATGATCGTGATCGCTTTAATAACAGGATTGTTTCTGAGCCTGCCGAAAACGAAATAGGCATAATCGGTATGACAGGTCATGATAAGCGCTACATTACATTGCTTCCGGATCAGCGAGGCAAAGGTCAAGGCAGATCCTTCGGACTGAACATGAATGATATCGGGATGCCACTGTGTCAGCTCATTCAACAAAGGATCATTGACGGCAACAGACATGCGCATATCCGGAGCATAGTAAGCAGGAAAAGAGCGGATATAATATTCATCGCCATTTTTATGAGACTTGTTATCTTTAGAAAGAGTGAGGATTTTAACCTGATTGCCGAGACTTCTAAGACCTTTGCTCAGCGCAATAACAGACGTCGTTACACCGCCCAGGTTGTTTGTATAGAAATCAGTTGAAATCAGGATCTTCATAATCGTTCGTTACACTTAACTAATTATAACAATCTGCATCAAAAAACAACTTAAATTTTCAGAAACAAAAATGACTTTCAGTTTATGTGGGTCATTCCTAGAGTATTAGATAAAGTGCTTATTTTCTTTACTAAGACTATTCGATGGTTTTACTTAATAATGTCAGACAAAATATCAAGCAAGCTTTTTTTCTTACTTTGTTTTCCGATAACTTTTAAACCGTCATATGTATTTGAAGTCGCTTTATATTTGGGAGTATCATTCTTTGCGCTTAACTCTTTATTTTCTTTCTTATCTTTATTATTATCAAAGTTTTTCAAAATTCCTCTATATGCTGCATAAAGCTTCTTGATTTCATCACTTGTTGCACTTCTATAAAACTGTTTTCCTTCCAAGGTAGGATGTAATACAGAATACTTTTCTTTTGTCTTCAACAGATATCTTTTAGCAACTAAAACGGTAACTAACGCCTCAATTTCCTGCCTATTGCACTCTGAAAGAACACCAAATTCCGGTATTTCTTCACACTTCAGATTTCCTATTTTTTCAGGCATTATTCCGAATAAGATATCTATTGTTTTTCTAATTCCGAGATACTTTTTCTGCGATACATGATCAGCGCAGGAAATTACAATCTTGCATACATCATAAAAATCTGAATGATTGTTTCTATTTAAAATATCGTAAGAACGCTTCTGATATTTGAAATCTTCTTCAATTACGATCTTCATATCTTTATGCTTGCTGATTTCTTGAACATCAAGTCTCCCGATGTTTTCAATAGGTTTATCAGGAGTGAGACTCTGCATTTTGTAATACGTATCTTTTGATATCGTGTTATTGCAACCTGTTTTATCATTTTTATAGTTTGTACATCTCAAAAAATAGCCATTCTTGCCTTTATATACAACCATATATCCATCCTGGCATTTATCACATTTCATTATCTGCATTTTCCCCGCATTAAGATTATTGGTCATAAATCCGCATATTTCAGGATCATTTGTGCATATATAAAGTCTTAAGCCATATGCAGACTTATATTTATACTGCAACGGATATCCGCAAATCGGACATCTGTTTCTATAATCGGTTTTGCCAGAACTTTCAACCCATTCCCCGCGTTTTAAAATCTTTTCATAATCTCTGTATATCTCTAGCAAAAATTCGGATGGATACATTTCTGGAGCCACACAATAAACTCTATTCTTTGTTCTTGTCATTGCAACATAGAACAGTCTTCTTTCTTCTGCATATTCATATGATTTATCCTGCACTAAGACATGTTTCAGTACGGGATCATCCTCAATTTTAGAAGGGAAACCAAACTTAGCATTTGAACAGTTAATTATGATTACATTGTCATATCCCAAACCTTTTGATGCATGAGCCGTCATAAAAGTTAAATCCATGTCAGGGTATTTTAAAGAACGCATTTTTCCTTGCTTATTCAAAAACTCAAAGAGTCCACTTTTCTCCAGATTGTTTCCATCAAAGTTATATCTTCCGAGAATCAATACTTTCTTATCATCCTTTTGTTCTTTTTTATTGTATTCACGTATATCATCAAGACATTTTTCAACCGTTAAAGCCAGATTGTAGTTTATACCGGATTTATTGTTCCAGTCATTCCCTTTTTTCGTGGAATCATATGTATAAATAATGATTGGATCTTCTATATGCTTTGGAGACCTTAACGTTTTCTTTATCTGCTTATCGTTTTTCTGTATAAAACTGCCGGCAATATCTATTACTTCCTGAGAGTTCCTATAAGTGTTTTCGATCTTCAAAACCTTGGCATAACCCATCTTCTTCTGGAACTCGAGAAATAATTCGACATCTGAACCGCTGAACGAATAAATCGCCTGCCAGTCATCACCAACAGCAATTATTTTAGCATCACATACTTTATGCAAAGCTCCGACAAGATCAAAACGCTGTCGTGAAATATCCTGATATTCATCAACGATTACATACTTAAAATGAAGTTTCTCTTTTTTATCAGCCATTTCCTGCAAGATAGTGGCCGAATTGTTTATCATGTCCTGAAAATCTATTGAATTTGTTTCTCTTAAATATCTTTCATATTCCAGATAGCATTCCTTGCAGATATCCAGGAATAAATGGTTTCTTACATTATTGGTTGAACTCTTGAATTTATCAAACTCTTCAACGGTATATCCGTTGATTTTGAACAAATTAATAAATCTACATATAAGAATTAGCAGCTTGCTTACGTACTTGTTTTCTTCTGTTTCGATGATTTTATCCAGTACTTCTTTTTCGTCTTTTTTTCTGAGCACAAAACCGTTCTTACGCAATTCCTCATCTAAGTGCTGCAGGATTGTCCGACCGTCTCTATATTCAGAAAAAGTGTAAATCAGTTTGGTTCCATGATCTCTATGCAGTTTGACTTTATCATTTACGGCTTTTTTGTATTTTTCAAGTTGTTCTTTTGAATACATGTTGTTGTCGCCGTCTTGAGTAATACCAAAGTGTTCGATATAAGCAATATTGTCACCTTGTTTTATGATGAAATCCGGGGTATATGGCTTGTTTGCCAGTTTGATATTGTATCGATAAACAGGCTCATACTTGTAATCGATATTATTTAAGTATAGGTAATTCGCAATCTGGACTTCCTGTCGCGATCTTACGATCTCGTTTTGTATGGTCTGCAGTTTTTTTGTAAACTTGTCTATTATCTCTTCTTTGAAATCATTTAAATCACTTTTTAATGTAGTGTAATTGGTTCTAGATAACTCATTCAAAAACTTGCTTAAATCATCACAATCATTCGGAGCATCAAAATATGTTGAAAAGAATAAAACAAGCTTCTTTGTAAGTTCCTCATTTGTCAGTACTGATTTTTTGAAATAATCCAACAAAACATAATACTGTGCTCCTTCAGTTATTATTCGAACATTGTCGGATGATTGAGTCTTGATTATAGCGTTTCCTATAGAGTGAAAAGTAGAAATAATGCAGCCGATTCCCAGATTATCATTGATTCTTTCTCTTAATTCATTAACTGCTTTGTTTGTATAGGAAACAATCAGTATCTCATTAGGTTTGACGCCTTTTTTATCCACCAAGTATTTAGCTTTAGCAGCAACTGTCGTTGTTTTTCCGGCACCGGCACCAGCTATTACCAGCAAATAATCTTCATCGTTTAAAACAACTTCTCTTTGATTGTTATCTAATGATATTTTCGGATCAACATCTTTCAAGATTTCATCCAAATACTCTTTCTCTTTCTCTAAATTCTCATTTATAAAATCGATATTATGAGCGTCAATTTTCAGATCATATCTATCATATAAATCAATTAATTGACAGATTCCTTTATCGGACATTCTGTTTTTACTGCAGTATTCCTCCAATAATTCACCCTTAATTAACGCTTTGTAAAAATCGACTGTTTCTTGATATTTTTTAAGTTTATCAACATATTCGCTTTTAGCTACGTAATGGTCAGAATGCATTAAATCATAAAGAAAATCATTAAGTTCATTGATCTCAACTATTTCTTTTTTTATTGATAAATTACGCTTGTCTGTCATCTATTTAATTGTAATATTCAGTAACTGCAAAATCTATATGATATGTTGCACGCTCTTCACATTTGCATTCTTTCTCACTTATGCAGGTTTAATAATTACCTCAAAACATATTGAAGAACACTGCCTCTTTGCCTTTTTCCTTTACGCAGCAGAGTATATTTCCCTGAATTATCGGCACTTTCCTGTCGTGGTATCCGAGTCTACGATCCGAGAGCACGCTTTTAAGCGCAGCCATAAAGGCACCATGGGTTACGATCATGACTTTCTCATTTTCGGAAAACTCATATCCGTTTATAGCTCTTCTGGCTCTATCGCACAGTTCTTCTATCGTCTCCACCCTGTACTTCGGATCATTCAGATCAAGATCGGGACGCCATATTTCTCCTTCAAGGTCAGCGAAATCTCTTTCTATGAAGTTTTCATCTAAGATGATATCTTTAAACCCTGTTTTTTCAGCTATGATCTCAGCACTTCTTTTCGCCCTGTCCAGCGGACTTGTGATCAGTCTGTCGAAACCGATCCCATCCTTTACGATCCTGTCAGCCAGATCGTTCATCTGCCTGATACCGGCAT
>CADCPE010000159.1 GCA_902803275.1 uncultured Erysipelotrichaceae bacterium | reverse complement strand
TTGGCAGGTTTCTTCTAAATCACGTACTTCAAACGTTTTACAGAACTTAGGTGACTTAGGTGAAAACTTATACGGTGTCTATGCAAGGACCAAAGACCTGAATGACCCTGTATATATCGAATACGAAGAACTCTACAAGGAACTCTACGCTGCAAAATTCGCTGAGGACAATAATACGACTCAGAAATACGCTGACCAGGGTTACAACTGCATGCTGACAACTATCTGGGCTATCAAGAACGGTGGCACTACCCGTCAGGCATTCAGAGACCAGCTGGCTACTCTGAAAGACTTCCCAGGTGTTCAGGGTCCTATCTCATTCGGTCCTGGCCGTCGTGTATTACAGACACAGTATCTCTCACAGATCGTCAGAAACGATGCTGGTGAACTCAAGTGGGTCAACTACGAAGATATCCTCGATACATTCGATGTCGACGCAGTTGCCGGTCTGAAATAATCAATCTTATAATTACTGACTCAAACGGACTTCATTTCAGACTCTGAAGTGGAGTCCGTTTTGAAAGGAGAACCTCATGTTATTGCAAATATTAGTAAATGGCTTATCTCAGGGATCCATTTATGCATTGACAGCCATAGGCTATTCATTGATCTATTCGATTCTGCAGCTGATCAATATGTCAAATGCAGCTGTATTCTTAACAAGTGCAGTTATTTTCTATGCGCTTTATACATCTTTAACAGGATCATCCATAGCACTTACATTTATTCTGACTTTAATGGCAGCCGGCATGATCGGCTACATCATTGAAATCATCGCTATCAGACCAATCAGAGAAAAAGGTGACAGCAATACCTATGCACTGATATCTTCGATCGGTGTCAAGACGATCCTGGAACAAATTTGTCAGGGAACATTCGGCAGTGAGATCAAGCAGTTCCCAACGCTGCTGGATGGTAAATATATAGATCTGTTCGGCGCCAGAACAAGTGCCATTCAGATCATCATAATATTGACAACGCTTTGCATACTCGGCTTTATGTCCTGGTTCACTCAGCACAACAGAGTCGGACGCGGACTCAGAGCCTTATCGCAGAATATCAGAGCCTGCCATCTGATGGGCATGCCGGTAAACACGCTGATCGGTATCTCGTTTGCCGTCGGTTCGATGCTGGCGGCAGTCAGTGGCGTTGCTTACTGCATGTATCTTAAATCGATCTCTATCTCCGTCGGTTCGGCTATCGGAAACAAAGCCTTTGCCGCAACGGTCTTGGGCGGTATCGGTGAACTTAAAGGCGCTGTTGTCGGCGGTTATATCCTGGCGATCGCGGAGAACCTGGTATCCGGCTACTGGTCAATGTCAGCTTCCAACTTTATCAGCTTTGGTATCCTGATCCTGGTATTGATCATCAAGCCAACGGGAATCTTCGGCAAGAAAGAACAGAAGAAGGTGTAGTATATGAAAAAGTATCTAGACACAAGAACAATCATTTTCATTGTCATCATGGCCGGCATGGCTGTTGCACCTTTTGTTACCGATCCATACCAGCTCAGAGTTCTTATCAGCTGTGAACTGAACATGATCTTTGCCATGTCGCTGAACCTTTTAATGGGTATCGGCGGAACGGTTTCCTTCGGCCACGCGGCTTTCTACAGTATCGGCGCCTATACGACAGCCTGTCTGTGGTATCACTTTGGCTGGGATTATTCCACCAACTTCATCTTTGTCATCCTGATCACGGGATTGGCCGGCTTATTGCTGGCATTACCGATGTCAAGGATCACCGGACGTTATGTAACGATCATCACCCTGTCATTTGCGGAGATCGTCAACCTGATCATCAGAAACTGGGATCCTGTCACACTGGGACAGATGGGTATCGTCGGAATTCCTAATATCACTTTATTCGGCTTCCGTTTCAAGACAAAGATCCAGTTCTTCTATTTCACATTGATCTTTGTCATCCTGACGTACATCTTCCTCAAATGGCTGGTCGAATCCAAGCTTGGAAGAAACCTGCAGGCCATGAGAGATGACTCGATCGCTGCTGAGGCGATGGGCATCAAGCTTTTCCCGAACAAGGTCATCGTTTTCACGATCTCGGCTATTATTGCCGGTATTGCCGGAAGCCTTTATGCGCACCTGATGACCTATGTTGAACCAGCTACTTTCAATGCGAATCTGAGTTTCAACTGCATCAGTATCGTCGTTGTCGGCGGTCTGGGCAATTTCACCGGTACACTGATCGGTGCACTTTTCCTGACGATATTGCCGGAATATCTGAGAAGATTCGAATTCCTTTTCAAATATCGAATGATCGCCTACGGCATGGTGCTTGTCATAGTCATGTGGCTGAACCACTCAATTCCTGGCCTCAAACTTAAGCAGAGCGTCAGGAATTTCTTCGCCAGACTGCTGCACAAAAAGACAGCAGATCAGGAGGTGTAATTATGTCATTACTTGAAGTAAAAAATCTGACGATCCGTTTCGGCGGACTGGTCGCTGTCGATAATCTGAGTTTCACCATGGAGGAAGGACAGGTCACTTCCCTGATCGGTCCTAACGGTGCCGGCAAGACGACCGTCATCAACCTGCTGACAGGTTTCTATACACCGAATGAAGGACAGGTGATCCTTGATGGTGAAGATATCACCGGCAAATCGACGGATGCCGTTGTTGAAAAGGGCCTGAGCCGTACCTTCCAGAACATCAGACTTTTCTCCAACATGTCTGTTGAAGACAACGTTCTGATCGGCATGCAGCACAGGATCGAATATGGGCCATTCCTTTCGCTGTTCCCGAATCCCAAGAAGAATTCCTGGGAGAAGAAGGCCAGGGAAGAAGTCGGCCAGATCCTGCAAAGAGTCGATCTGAGCGAATACCGCTACGATCGTTCAACCAGTCTGCCATATGGCAAACAGAGGAAACTGGAGATCGGACGTGCTCTGGCCGCCCAGCCGAAGATCCTTCTGCTGGATGAACCGGCTGCCGGCATGAACCCGGTCGAAAAGAAAGAACTCAGTCTCTTTATTAAATCGTTGCTGAAAGATGTCAAGGGCATCCTGCTGATTGAGCACGATATGAAACTGGTCATGGATATCTCCGACAAGATCGTCGTATTGAACCATGGTGCCAAGATCTGTGAAGGAAGACCGGAAGAAGTTCAGACCAATCCGGAAGTCATTGAAGCATATCTGGGCAGGAAAGGAGCACGCAATGCTGCAAGTAAATAATCTGCATACCTATTACGGCAATATCAAAGCTTTAAGAGGTGTCTCTTTCCATGTTGAGAAAGGCGAGATCCTTGCCTTCATCGGTGCCAACGGTGCCGGAAAATCTACGCTCATGAATACTTTGGCCGGAACATTAAGACCGAAGATGGGCGAGATCATCTTTGAAGGGGAAGACATCACCAAGCTCACTCCGCGTGACCGTGTTAAAAGAGGCATCATTCTGTGTCCGGAAGGAAGACAGATCTTCCCGAAGTTCACTGTTGAAGAAAACCTCTTGATGGGTGCCTATACCGTATTCGATAAGGAACTCAATAAACGCAACTATGAGAAAGTCTTTGAACTGTTCCCGCAGATCAAAGACAGACAGAAACAGCTTGCCGGTACACTTTCCGGCGGCGAGCAGCAGATGCTGGCGATCGGCAGAGCTCTGATGTCTGAACCGAAGATCCTGATGCTGGATGAACCTTCCTTGGGTCTTAGTCCGATCCTGGTTGAACAGATCTTTGATCTGATCAACGAGATAAACCATCAGGGTACGACGATCCTGCTTGTTGAACAGAATGCCATGGCTGCCCTGGAGATCTCCGATCGTGCCTATGCTCTGGAGACAGGTGAGATAACGATCGAAGGAACAGGCGAAGAACTGCTCAATAACGATGTGATCATCAAGAGTTATCTCGGAGGATAGACTATGAACAGCAGACAGCGTTTTAAAGCCATGATCGCTCATGAACCGTTTGACAGGATTGGCGTCAGTGGCTGGGTACATATGCCGATGGTCGACCACAATGTAAAAGACATGACCAGAGCGACCATCTATGTAACGGAGTACTGCGGCTGGGATTTTATCAAGATCATGTCCACCGGGCATTATCCGCCGGAAGCATGGGGCGGTGACATAACTCTGTCAAAAGATCTTACACACTGGTACGGTGTCATCAACAGATATCCGATCAGAGATCTTGAGACTTTGAACAATCTGCAGATTCTGGGCAAGGACAATCCGGTCTTTGTCAGAGAAACGGCAGTCGCAAAAAACCTGGTCGAACATTACAGGGATGAAAAACCGGTCATTTCAACGATCTTCACTCCTTTGACGACTCTGCAGGAACTGATGAGCCGCGGAACCAATGAGAAGACTCTGCCTTTGATGAAGGAACACAAGAAGGAAGTTCACGAAGCCCTGAAGAAAATAGTTGAAAGCACCAAAAACTATCTGGATATGCTGATGGACGATGCACACATCGACGGCATTTTCTTTGCGAATCAGTACGCTTCCAGAAACGTCATCAGCGATGAACTGTATGATGAATTCTGTGCGCCTTATGACAAGGAAATCCTCTCTTACATAAAGGATAAGACCTGGTTCAACATCCTGCATGTGCATGGAGAAAACAATCTGATGTTTGACAAGTGCCTGGATTATGACGTTCAGGCTTTCAGCTGGGAGAACTGCGTACCGGGGCTTGATTCCGATACTATCTCTTCAGTAGAAGAAGTCAGAGCCATGAGCGACAAGATCCTGATTACCGGTCTGGCCAGACATTATGATTACTACAACGAGAACAACAATCGCGATGAACTTAAGGAATTCTTCCGCAGGAGATTAAGAACCGTCATCGATCAGAGCTTCGATAAACGCGTCGTCCTTGCGCCGGGCTGCGCTCTGCCGATGGATGTTGACAGATATGTCTTCACACTGATGAATGAAGTTGTCATGGAGGAGGGCATTGTCGATGCTGGACTCTAGAATTCAAAGCTCCTATAAGAAGATCCTTGAAGAAGAACTTCAGGAAGCTACCGGCTGTACGGAGCCGATCGCCCTGGCTTTAGCCGGAGCGAAGGCGGCACAGGTCCTCGGCGGTTTGCCTGAAAAGGCGGATGTCTACTGTTCGGGGAATATCATCAAGAATGTCAAAGCAGTTGTCGTGCCTAATTCCGGAGGCATCAGAGGGATCGATACAGCTGTTGTTTTAGGCATGAGTGCAGGCGATCCGGATGTCGGACTGCAGGTCATCTCCAAAGTCAGCGATGAACAAAGAAATGCTTTGAAGAAGCATCTTCAGGATATAAAAATCAAAGTCCATCTTGCCAGGGATGTTCCGACTCTCTATATCAGGATCGAAGCATACAAGGATGAAGACAAGGCTGTTGTCGAGATCCAGCAGACGCATTCCCGTTTCACTTTGATCAAGAAGAATGATGTCATCCTTCTTTCCAAGGAATGCATAGAATTCAAAGAAAACACCGATAAATCC
>CADCPE010000158.1 GCA_902803275.1 uncultured Erysipelotrichaceae bacterium | reverse complement strand
GCAACCGGAAGAAATGCCAAGAAAGAAGCCCTGAAAATCTTAGAAGACGCAAATAATCAAGCTAAAAGTACAGTTAAACAGGCAGTTTTAGATGGAAAGACTCAGGTCTACGATCTCAAGCTGCAGGCAGAAAAGGAAATCAAAGAGAAAAGAAGTGAAGTAATCGATCAGGAGAACAAGCTCCAAAGAAGAGAGGATTCACTGAATTTCCGTGATGAGAATTTAACCCAAAAAGAGCGTAAATTAGACGAAAAACTAAGAAAAGCAGAAGAAAAAACTGCTCAACTAGATAAAATGGAAGAAGAATTGCAGTCAAGGATCGATGGACAGATTGCGATTTTAGAACGTGTTTCCAACATGAGCAAGGAAGAAGCACGTCAGGAACTGATGGAAGTTGTTGAATCAAAGATCCAGGATGAGGTTGCCGCTTATATCCGTGAACAGGAAGAAGAAGCAAAAGAAAAAGCAGCTGAGAATGCCCGTGAGATTATTGCCACAGCCATTCAGCGCTACTCCCAGGATGAGACCCTGGATCGAACAGTCTCTGTTGTAACTCTTCCTTCAGAAGAGATGAAGGGCAGAATCATCGGCCGTGAAGGCAGAAACATCCGCGCTATTGAACAGGCTACCGGCGTCGACCTGATTATCGATGATACACCGGAAGCGATCACGGTTTCGTGTTTCGATCCGATCAGAAGAGAGATCGCAAGGCTTTCTCTTGAAACACTGATCAGAGACGGCAGGATTCAGCCTGGACGTATTGAAGATGTAGTAAACAAGACGACCAAGGAAATGAACCAGAATATCCAGAAATACGGCGAAGATGCATGTTTCAAACTGCAGATCGGCAAGATGGATAAGGAACTGGTCAAACTGATCGGACGTATGAGATACAGATATTCATACGGACAGAATGGTCTTGAACATTCGATTGAAGTTGCCTCATTTGCCGGAATGATGGCTGCCGAACTAGGCCTTAATCAGAATCTGGCAAAGCGTGCCGGACTGCTCCATGATATCGGCAAGGCCGTGGATTTCGAGCAGGAAGGTACACATGTTGAACTGGGTGCCAAGCTGGCCAAGAAATACGGTGAAAGATGGGAAGTCATCAATGCGATAGAATCTCACCATGGTGATGTTCCAGCTAAGTGCCTGATCGCCAATCTGGTCGCAGCAGCTGATACGCTTTCAGCCGCAAGACCTGGTGCAAGATACGAAGGCATTGAAAACTATATCAACAGACTTGAATCTCTGGAAAAGATCGCCAATGACTTTGACGGTGTCGAAAAGGCATATGCGATCCAGGCCGGACGTGAAGTCAGAGTCATGGTCGTTCCTGAAAAGGTCGACGACAACAAGTGCACTTTGATCGCCCGCGAGATCAAGGATCGTATTGAAAACGAGCTTACTTACCCTGGACAGATCAAGGTTACGGTCATCAGAGAAACAAGAGCTCAGGAAACAGCTAAATAATGAACATCTTATTTATAGGTGACATTGTAGGAAAAAGTGGAAGAGACATCGTCTCTTCGCTTTTATTTTCTCTGAAACAGGAATATGATATCGATCTGGTGATTGCCAACGGTGAAAATGCCGCACATGGCAAGGGGCTGACTTATCGCGTCTACAATTCACTTATAGGCTATGGGATCGATCTTATTACCATGGGCAACCATACCTATTCCAAATCCGAGATCCATGAGAGGATGGCAGATATGGACAGGCTGATCATTCCTTTCAATCACGACAAAAGAAGCAGTGACAATTACTATAAACTGGTTGAATGCAAGGGCGTCAGGTTCATTGTTACGAACATTCTGTGTCAGGTCTTCATGAATGAAGTAACCATGAGTCCATACGATGCCTTTCTGGATGTGCTGAACGAAACAAAGAGCCTTGATCCTGATTTCTATTTTGTCGATCTTCATGGCGAGACCAGTTCGGAAAAAAGGATCTTTCTTGAATATTTCAAGGATGAGGCCAAAGTCGTCATCGGTACGCACACCCATGTTCAGACGGCTGACGAGGACATAATACACGGCTGTGCATTCATACCCGATGCAGGGATGTGCGGAAGCTATGATTCGATCATCGGCAGAGATGTGGACGAGACCCTTACAGCTACCATTGACGGCCAGAAGACCCGCTATACGGTAGCGGAAGGTGAAGCGCTATTCTGTGGCGTGATAATCACTATCGATGAAGAAAAAAAGATCCCGACAGGGATCAAGAGGATTCAGATC
>CADCPE010000157.1 GCA_902803275.1 uncultured Erysipelotrichaceae bacterium | reverse complement strand
CTCATTGAGACCTGACGAGTCGATCTCGATCCAGTAAGGACAAAGATACTGCCGGACCCCATCGGTTTTGTAAAGAACCACATCAGTGATGTCACCATAACCTCTGTGGTATTCAAAATGGTTGATCACTCTTTTGGATATGTTGTTGGATTTTGGATTGTCCATGTCCACGAAAGAAAGTTCAGGATTCATTTCCAGAGGACGAGCATTTGTTTTTATGCTGATCCTCACCCTTCTTAAAGGTGTATTGTCAATCATGTTTGGCCTGTCGTTCACCCGAACAAAATTGACATCTTCTTTTCTGACTGTCATCGAAGTGACATTCTCAAAGACAAATTCCAGTTTTTCAAAATCCTTTAGCTCCATAACTGGCCCTCCTTAAGTATTTCCATCTCGATCCAGTAACCGGATGAAATAATATTGCCCTCTTCCGGTCTTACGCCTGTTTCTTTTTTGAATATTGCGTAATAAATGACGTTAAGACATTCCAGCTCAACATAATAATTCTCATTATCTTCAACGACCTCTGATACCTTGCCATTGATGAAGACTTCCGGAGATTTCTTCCAGCCATCCAGACCGATAGTGAAACTGCCTATTGGGATCAGAGATTGAGGAGCCATAGACTTTTCCTTCTTTTTCGTAAACTCTTCCTCATCTTTGAAGACATCGTAATCACCCATTGAATAGAGTGTGAAGTTAGCGCTGGCTGTCTTCATATCTCCAGGTATCTTTTCATAAACTTCGACAGTCATCTGAATGTTGTACATCCCGTCTTCAAGTTCGATATCTACAAGACCCGGCTTATCGTCTCTTGGATTTCTGATCACTTTTTCGATCTTTACTTTTGTTGGCATTTTTCTTCTTCCTTTTGCTGTCCTTTCCGGCTTCAAGAATCCTTTCTGTTTCTTTTTCACCGATCACTTCCTCAAGAGCGTATTGACCCCAGTACCCTTTGGTCCTGTTAACTTTTTCAGGGTTGGCAATCGTGACGTTGGCTACAATGAAATCGGCAAGATCATATTTTTCCGATCTTTTGGTCATAAGATTTCTTATCAGCTTCAGTCTGTAATAATCGGTGCTTTTTTTACCTCTGTAATACTCGATGTCCATTGCATAGACATGATCGTAGTAGAACAGACCGTCTACGTAATAGAAGCAGTTTACGAGCGGTTCGTCATACTGATGAAATCTGTCACTGCTGCGGCCGATCTTCCGCTGATCTTCGTACCCGTTTTCCATGATGATCTTGGGAATACCGGGATCCCAAATGTCTATGACTATATCTCCCGGTTTAAACGGGAGCGGTATATATTCAAAGCAGTCAGTATGGTCTTCTTCTTTGCCTTCCAGCACTCTTCTGATGCATTTCATGACCGTATCTTCGGGAGGTGGGCAGGCTATCTTTTTGAACTTCATGTCGTATTTATATTCCTTCAGAAGTTTCTGATAGTCTTTTTTTCTTTCCTCAAGAGTATGCTGTCCCCTGTCATAGCCAATCAGAAAATATTTCTGAACAAGGGAAAACCTGTAGTCATTTCGCTTGAGGTATTTCCTTACATCGCTGGAGCGGATGTATTTATAGATGTTGACCACTTCTTTTTTCTCCCTCTTCCTTCAGGCATCTCAAGAGATTGTTATAGAAAACCTGATTCGGACAGTAATGGTAATCGGCAAACACGGATATTCCGTTCTGGTCGTAAAATTCAAGGATTGCGGCTGCAGTTCCTGCGCTTCTGCTTATTCCTGCTTCGCACTGGCAGATTATATCCATCCCTTTCTCGTTACAGGAAAGGATAAATCTTGCGATTCTTCTGAAGTCGTCAATATGATAATTGTCCGGATCTTTTATTACTGAAGCTCCAAGATCATCAATATCCAGTCTCAGATGATTGATTCCTTGAGGAAAATAGACAGGCTTCTCGCCTTCTCCATAAAAGCTGACAGCTGCTGTGTTTTCGGGAAATCTGGAATAAATCAGTTTCTGTATTTCTTTTCTGGAGCATATCCTTACATTCATGCGACTTCTTCCCTCAAAACAAGATACCGGCCCATCAGGATCTTTCTATTCTTGGCGGCCTTGTGCACACAGGAAGAATCGATATAAAGCATCTTTGCCACTTCCTTCGCTGTTCCGACATAAGCCGGGATTTTCTGATCATTCAGGTCAAATACCATGTATT
>CADCPE010000156.1 GCA_902803275.1 uncultured Erysipelotrichaceae bacterium | reverse complement strand
TTTCAGTTTCGTCTTTGAGAAACTGAACAGCAGAAACATGTATCTGCTGGGATCACTGTTTCTTTCCGGCATCATCAGACGCTTCGGAATCGCACCGATGGTCGACGGCTGTGTGATCTGCGGAAACAAGAAAGTTGCAGCCCTGTCTAACAGACACGGCGGCTTTCTGTGTCTTGACCATCTGAACGGTGAACCTGTACAGGAGGTCGAGATGCTTAAGAAGTTCCGTCTTATAAACAAGGCTGAATTCAGAAATTACGATGCCATCAAGGATATCGGATTCACTTTCAGGAATTTCGATCAGCTGATGAGCTTCTATCTGGACAACAGCGATCTCAGACTGAAGTCCTATGATTTCTATCGCACCTTAGTATGAAAAAGATTGTATCGATCATAGCCTGTATCATGCTGCTGTGCTCCTGCAGGGAGAAGCCTTTTGTATTGGATACCAGTCATGTCAACGAGCTGAAGGATGCCTCTGAAGAATTTGCTTTCCGGATCCATTCCAATGCCTACATGCTGGTAAACATGTCGGACTTTGTGATCCAGTACAAGTACCGCAATGATCACAGGATCTTTCCGGCTTCTTTGACCAAGATCGTCACTCTTGATACGGTGCTCAATCTTGCGGACAGTCTCGATGATCTTTCCTACGTCAGCTATGATCAGGTGGAAGCTCTGATCAGGGAAGATGCATCCCTGGCCTATATCCAAAGAGATTACGAATACACACTGAGAGATCTTCTGTATGCCCTGATCCTTCCTTCCGGTGCCGATGGTGCACTGGCTCTGGAAAACTATTTCACAGACAGGGGGATGGACCTTGTTGAAGAGATGAACAGGCTTTGCGAAAGACTCGGCTGTACCAATACCCATTTTGTCAATACGACCGGTCTTCATGACAATGACCACTACACTTCCTTGAACGATCTGTTTCTGGTCATGATGGATATCCTGAAATTCAAGGAAGGCAGGCAGATCATGGAGAGCCTCTACCACACGATGGAAGACGGCACAAAGCTTGCGACCAGTGTCAGAGTTGCCCAGAGCACCAAGACCAAGGTCCTGGGCGGCAAGACCGGCTACACCCCGGAAGCCGGACAGAACCTGATAGTCCTCTATAAAAGCAAGGGACGTTCATATATGCTGCTGATAGCCAATGCCTACGGATCGTATATAAATGATGAGTACTGGCATTTTGAAGATGCATGGAATATCTTTGAACATTTGTACTATTAGGCGTATATTATTGATGAGGGGTGCCGCAAGGCTGAGATCATACCCGTAACCTGATCTAGGTAATGCTAGCGTAGGGAAGGCACCTTTGTTATATGGAGGTGTTTTTTTATGAGCAGGAATATGAAGACAGTACGCATCATGGTATTCATGGCATTGTATTCGGCACTTACCATCGTGCTTGATTATGCCAGGGAATCCATACCTTTCACTTCTGTCTGGGCTAACGGCGGTTCGATCGATATCAGTCTGATCGCACTGGTCTTTGCTTCGGTGCATCTGGGCTGGAAGATCGGAATCGTAACCGGGCTTCTGGAATTTCTTATATCCATAGTCTTCTCTGCCACGAAGCTCTATTTTGCTCCGTATTCTCCACTGCTTGGCTTTCTGTGTGACTACATCATTCCGATCGCCATCATGGGAATGGCCTCGATATTTGTAAAGAAAAACGAAACGATGTTTCGCAATATAATAAGACTGGAGATCGGCATCGCTTTATGCATGGCCATAAGAATGTTCTCCCAGGTGGTATCCGGCGTCTATTGCTGGACCGAGGCCAGCGATATAGGCTCATTAACGGCCTGGGTCCTTTCACTGGAATACAATCTTGGCTATGGGATCCCGACGATGATAATGCTTCTGATCGTCATGCCGGTAGTATACAGGGCCTTTATTCCGGTCATTGAAAAACGCTACAAATCATGAAAAGAGTTGCTCTGATCACAGGCGGAAAAAAAGATACTTTCAGGGATATTGAAAAGTGTGATTTTATCATTGCCTGTGACAGGGGATATGAATACTGTCTAAGCAGCAATATAAAGCCTGATCTTGTGATCGGCGATTTCGATTCGTATTTCGGAGAAATCAAAGAAGACATCGAAGTGATCAGACTCCCTGTAATCAAGGATGACACCGATACGATGCATGCCTATCGTAAAATACTGGAAATGAATTTTAGTGAGGTCTATCTTTACTGTGCACTGGGCGGAAGATTCGATCACAGCTATGCCAATCTGCAGTGTGCGATCTATGGCGCAAAGCATGGCATTGATACATTGTTCATCAGCGACAATGACCACATCAAAGTGACAAACAGGAATGAGACGATCCTTGGCAGAAAAGAAGGATATCTGTTTTCGCTGTTTGCGGCCGACAGGATAGAAGACCTGTCGATCCTTGGTGCAAAGTATGAGGTTCACAACATCACTCTTGAAAATGATTTTCCTTTGGGCCAGAGCAATGAATGGCTTGATGATCAGGTGACGATCAAGAAGGGCGAAGGTGTCTTGATAATTGTCGAATCAAAGTGCAGCTAGCGTAGTATAATTGTTTCGATGGAAGAACTGAAAGTCGGGGACAGCGTCTTTGTCCAGTCATATAAACATAACGGTGCACTTCACAGGACCTGGTCAAAGGCCCTGGTTATTGATGTGCTGAAGGATTGTTATGTCGTGGTAACAGATCACTCGTGGGTTGTGGAAAGTGATTCCAGAAGATGGCTTACCAGAGAACCGGCGATCTGCTTCTATTACAAGAACAAGTGGTTCAACATCATTTCCATGGCCAGAAGAAACGGCATCTATTACTACTGCAATGTCGCTACTCCTTCGATATATGATGGCGAAGCGATCAAGAACATCGACTATGATCTGGATGTCAAGGTCTTTCCTGATGGCACCTATATGGTACTTGATGAAAACGAATTCGAGTATCATTGCCACAAGATGAATTATCCTGATGATATAAAGAAGATCTGCATCGATGCCAAGGATGAACTCGTAAGAATGGTAGAAGATCATGAAGATCCGTTCAACTTCTCCTTTGTCAATGATTACATCATGAAATATTTCGAAAATATTTTTGAAGAAAATCAGTAAAAATCGCAATTTTTACTAAAATATGACATCAATAATCATCAAAAAAAGCCCATAAATAAAGGGTTTTTGCAACTTTTGAAAAAAAATTAAAAAAAATTGAAAAAAGTTGTTGACATGGGGTAGGGTTTTTGATAGTATAAATGAGCACCGCCGCGGAAGACAACATCGAAAAAGCTTCCGGGAAAGTGCAGATTTGATCTTTGAAAACTAAATAAGAAGCAATTAAACAAAACGTCAATTCATTTAAAACCAAGAACTTAAAGTTCTTAAATATTCGAGTCATCAAACGGAGAGTTTGATCCTGGCTCAGGATGAACGCTGGCGGCGTGCTTAATACATGCAAGTCGA
>CADCPE010000155.1 GCA_902803275.1 uncultured Erysipelotrichaceae bacterium | reverse complement strand
TTTGCGAACAAGAAGTATGCGCAGGACAAGATGGCCTACAGAGTCATTGCCGACCATATCAGGACCTGCGTCTTCGCATTGTCTGACGGTGCCACTTTCTCCAATGAAGGAAGAGGCTATGTCTTAAGAAGAGTGCTTAGAAGAGCCATGAGATACGGACGCAATATCGGCATCCAGAAGCCGTTCCTTTATGAACTGGTCGATGTCGTCTGTGAAAACATGAAAGACTTCTATCCGTACCTGATGGACAAGAAGGAATTCGTCAAAAAGCTGATCCTGAAGGAAGAAGAATCATTCCTTTCTACTTTAGCCAACGGCGAAAAGCTCCTGGCTGATGAGATCGAAAAAGCCAAAGATGGTGTATTGAGCGGTGAAGTCATCTTCAAACTCTATGATACCTATGGTTTCCCTAAGGAAATGACGATCGAATCAGCTGAAGACAAAGGTTTAAAGTGCGATATCGAAGGATTCAATGCCTGCATGGAAAAACAGCGTCAGATGGCCAGAGATGCCCGTGATGTTGAAGAATCGATGCACAATCAGTCTGAAGATCTGCTCAACCTTACTGATGAATTCACTTTTACCGGCTACACCAAGGAAAAAGATGAAGCAAAGATCGTCGCTTTATTTGAAAACGGCAAACGTGTACAGCAGATCAGCGATGAAGGTGAAGTGGTCTTTGATCATTCATGTTTCTATGCCGAATCAGGCGGACAATGCGCCGATACGGGCTATGTATTCAATAATGATGTAAAAGCTTTCGTAAAAGATGTCAAGAAAGCTCCTAACGGTCAGTTTTTGCACCATGTAAAGCTTGAAAAGGGCATCTTGAAAGAAGGATTGATTCTACAGCTTGAAATAAATGCCGAAGACAGATTAAGAATAAAGGCCAATCACTCAAGCGTCCATCTGCTTCAGGCCGCTTTGATAAAAGTGCTGGGCAATCATATTGCTCAGGCCGGTTCGTACGTCTGCAAGGACTATGCAAGATTCGACTTCTCGCATTATGAAAAAGTCAGCGATGAACAGCTCAACGAAGTTGAGAATCTGGTAAACGGATACATCGCCAGACAGCTTCCGATAACTACTCAGGTTTTCACGATCGATGAAGCCAAGAAGACCGGCGCGATCGCTCTGTTTGATGAAAAATACGGTGATACCGTAAGAGTTGTATCGATGGGCGATGTTTCCAAGGAATTCTGCGGCGGTACTCATGCGTCAAATACAACAGATCTCGGGACTTTCAAGATAAACTATGAGGAATCCATCGGTTCGGGAATCAGAAGAATTGAAATGTGCACCAAGCTCAACGCCTATGAAGGTTTCAAAGAGTATGAGAGAAAACTCAACGAGCTGAAGAATGAACTTAAACTGAAGAATATCGATCAGATAATGGATCGACTCATTCAGATCAAAAATGAGAATTCAGCATTAAACAGCGAGTTAAAGACGATCAAGGAAAAACTGCTCAACGAAGAAGCAAACGCTCTGATCAATAAAGCAAAAGATAACGGAAAATTCAAATATCTTCTTTTGTCTTTAGATAAATTCTCCGGAAATCTCAAGGACTATGCCAATGGTATCAGAAACAAGCTTGACGGCGGATTTGTATTCATTGTCAGCAAAAACGAAGAAAAGCTCTCGATGGTCGCGGCTGCCGGAAACAAAGCCATGGATAACGGCATCAAGTGCGGCGAGATCATCGCCAAAGCCTGCAGCCTGGCTAACGGCAAGGGTGGCGGCAAACCTGATCTGGCTCAGGGAGGCGGAACTTCAGCTGATCCTCAAATGATCCTCAATGAAGTTGAAAATATGCTTAAATAGCATAATTCAATAGTGTATAATTGTTTTTAAGGAGGTGTTTGTATGGCTACTAATAACTCAAGGACAATGCTGTTTACATCTGAAGAGATCAAAAGAGAGAATATGAAACAGCTTTTGAAAGAAGTTTCGGAAGCTCTTGAAGAAAGAGGATATAACTCGGTAAATCAGATCTCCGGTTATCTCATCAGCAATGATCCGGCCTATATTTCATCTCACAAAAACGCAAGAAACAATATCCAGCAGGTCGAAAGATATGAAATAATCGAAGAACTTGTAAGATATTATCTGGAAAAATGATTATCAGGTCACATTAAAACAGATTAACTATGAATAGTACTCTCCGCTTGCGGAGAGTCTATTTCGTTAAAGAAAGAAGAAAACCATGAAAGAGAATTCGATATTTATCAGCGATGATGACGGCAAAGAGATCGAAATGAAGATCTATTTCACCTTTGACGCAAACGATAAACAGTATGTCATCGTCTATGAGGAAGGTCATGAAGATGAACTGTATCCGTTGATATATGATGATCAAGGAAATATCTATCCCGTCGAAGATGAGGAAGAAATGGAAATGATAGACGAGATCGTATCCGGCTATGAAGGAGCTATGTCCAAACAAGATGAAGAAGAAGAAAAATAAGAAAAAGACCATACTGATTATCATCCTGTCGTTACTGGCAGTTATTGTTGCCCTGATCGCAGGAATGATCATTTATATCAATCTCTCATTGAAACCGACCGACGCCTTTTTAAGAGGCAAGATCTGTCAGAACGGCGAAGAAGCCTGTGAATATACTGTCTTCATCGTTGATGAAGGTGCCTATGGAAAATCAACACTGGATAAACTGCAGGCTCAAGGTATCATCAGAGACGCGGATATCGTCTACTACTACAACCGGATATTTACCGGCTATACCTTTGCGGCAGGCTATTTCGAACTGCCTCATCAGGTAAGCGATGAAAACGGAAATAAACGCGACATAACTCTTGATGAGATCCTTGCGTTCCTCGCAGATCCGAAGAATGCCCATCAGGATACTGTGACGATTACTTTTGATGAGGGAGATTTCATCAGGGAATATGCCAAGCAGATAGGCGAAAATACGACCGTTTCAGCAGAAGAGATACTCAATTACTGGGAAGATGAGAACGTTGTAAGATCCTACATGAACGAATATCCGTTCCTTACGGAAGAGATATTCTCTGACAATGTGAAATACTATCTTGAAGGATATCTTTTCCCTGATACCTATGAATTCTTTGAATTCACGAACTGTGATGAGATAACCAGAAAGTTCTTTGATCGCACTTTGGAGATCTACAATAAGCATATCGATGAATTCAACGCTTCAAGATTCTCGATCCACGAAATCTTCACACTTGCAAGTATCGTCCAGTGGGAAACCGGTGATCCTGAAGATTCCAAGCTTGTTGCGGGTGTCTTTGTCGCGAGACTAGACTATCCGGAAGTTCTTGGTTCGACCGTTACAGCCTGCTACGCTTTTGATCTGACCAAGGATCAGTGCTATCACGTGGGTGATCAGTTCACCTATACTCAGGAATACCATCCTTACAACACCTATACTGTACAAGGTCTTCCTCCAGGACCGGTATGCAATCCTAATGAAGTTGCGCTCAACGCTGCTTTGAATTATGATGATTCACACGGCTATTTCTTCTTCTGTGCCAATATGTGTGATGGCGGTACCGTCTTTGCAAGAACCGCTGCGGAACATCAGTACAATATCGATAACTACTTCCTTGCCTGTGCTTCTTAAGAAAGGGGATTATATGAAACCTGAGAAACCAATCATTATCGGCATTGCCGGAGGAACAAGTTCCGGCAAGACTTCTATCGCTCACATCCTGATCGACGGCTTTCAGTACAACAAATCGATAAACATCATAAAGGAAGACGACTACTACAGAGATCAGACAGATCTGCCGATGGAGGAAAGGGCCAAGACCAACTACGACCATCCGCTGGCTCTTGACTTTGATCTGATGCTTGAACATATAAACATGCTGATAGAGGGT
>CADCPE010000154.1 GCA_902803275.1 uncultured Erysipelotrichaceae bacterium | reverse complement strand
GCGATGCTGGTATCAGGGGTATATCTGGCTCAAAGCAATCTTCTTGATATGCTGAAAAAGAAGGATGTCTATTATGTGTGCTTCGTAAGACTGATCGTTGTGCCATTAGCTGTACTGCTGAGTTTCCGTCTGCTGCCTTTTGGCAATACTACGATCAAGATGGCGATCCTTTTAGCCGGCGCTTGTCCTGTCGGCTCCAATGTGGCGATCTTTGCTCAGCAGTATGACAAGGATTATAAAAAGGGGATAGAATACGTCTGTGTTTCCACGATCCTGTCTATCCTGTCACTTCCTTTGATCATCTTTGTGGCAAATTATATCCTTTAGTTTATCTATTCAAATTAACATAAAAATCTTTCAATGAGGGGACTTTTGTTCGGAAGATAACTTGAGGATAAACGATATCGATCATGTATCGTGGAAAGACTTTTCTGATCTTGGAAAGTGACAAAAACATGATGTATAACAAAATAAACAACAGACCTGCAGTCTGTTGTTTATGTGTTCGGGATGGAAACAAGTTAATCCTTGTTGTAGTTGGCCCACATGGTATCTGTTGCCTGCCTGATAGCCTTGGTCATATCATCGACCTTTTCTTTATCCCAGCCTGCAACATCGCCTCTTAGGAAGGAAGTCTTATCGACACGGTTATCGAAGACACCGATCGGAACATTGAAGGTCAATCCATCACGTTTGACGGTGATGGTATCTTTGATCTCGGCATGTTCTCTTAGATACTGCATATCATCGCAGCCGTAGTCTCCAAGCATGACGGACATCGGCACACCATGGAAGAGGTTGGAACCAGGATCATCCGGGTTGGCTCTTTCGTTGTTTTTCCTTCTGGATTCCTCAGGCGTTACCCAGATATAGAGGATCGCAGCTTCTTTCAAGAGATCCGGTGCAAACTGTGGAAGCGAATACTGATAGCCATAGGCGCCGTCTAACGGAAGAGTCGATCCATCTGGTCCGCCGCGGGCACATTCGATGACGATCGTCTTGCCTTCAAATGATTCAGGGATCTGAGATTCCTTTTCATCAAGGATCCTTCTGGCTTCAGCTTCAAGGTTTTCGGCAATGGTGTTCCTTGTCTTCAGATCAAGCAAAGCCATGCGTGGCGGAAGATTGACGGTAGCTGCGGCGTTGTCGATACGATCGAACAGATAGATCGCAGCCGAATCGACTGAGACCTTCTTGCGGTTGAGCAGATCGTGATAGTCTTCGTTGAGAAGCTGGATCAGCGTGCCCCAGTCATAGTTGTTGATAAACGGATTCTGGCCCGGATAGAAAAGCGGATCCTTGCCGAGCTTTACCATTTCATTGTCAATGCAGCGCATGAAATGGACATATGGGAAGTCGTCAAGCTGAAGGTTGTCTCCGATGTGGAATTCTTCTTCAAGTCTTTTTGGCTCGATGTTGGCCATGAAGTGACGGACTTCCGATTTTCCTGAAGCAGGAAGTGCTACCAGTAATACTGTCTTGAATACTTGTTTTGCCATAAGGTTATCCTTTCGTTTGTTTATATTTTATAGAGTTATTCTTCAACACTTTCGGTAATGGATTGCTTGGTCGTAGCCTTGGCATAGTTATCGACATTGTCTTTTCTGATGCCGAACTTCTGCAGCGTTCCTGCTCCGCCGATGCATCCGCCGTTGCATACCATTCCTTCCACAAAGTTGGCATTGAGCAGGTCCTTGCCCTTTTTAAGCAAGGCGACTCTGCACATGTCGATGCCGTTGCAGGTCTCCGGTTTGAATTCCAGTGAAGATCCAATCTCCTTAAGACCCTGGTTCATGGCTTCGGTAAGACCGCCGGAACGCGCAAATACTCGGCCGTAATATGAAGCCTGGTTGAGATCTGTTTCTTCAAGTTCGCTTAATTCGATCTCTTTGGCATCAAACAGGGCCAGCAGTTCTTCAAAGGTCAGGGCGACATCCACATACTGTCTGACGCTGTCCTTCATGATCTCTGCCTTCTTGGCAGTGCATGGCCCGATAAAGACCAGTCTGCATTCAGGATCATCCTCCTTCAGCTTTCTGGCGATGGCACCCATCGGTGAAAGATTGTGAGAGATATACTGTTTGAGGTCAGGGAAGTTCTTTTCCGTAAAGGCAACGAATGCCGGACAGCAGGATGAGAGCAGGAAGCCCTTTTCATCAAGTTCTTTGGCTTCACTGTAAGCGACCATGTCGGCGCCTTTGGCTACTTCCACGACATCATAGAAGCCCATCTTCTTCAAGCCGGTTACGACCTGACCAAGTTTATATTCCTTGAAGCTGTCGGCGATCGCCGGAGCGATCAGGGCATAGACCTTGAAGTTTCTGTTTTCGTCGCTTTTCTGCATGTAGTCGATCGCATCAAGGATGTATGACTTGTCCATGATGGCACCAAACGGACACTGATTTATGCAGGCGCCGCAGTTGATGCATTTGTCGGAATTGATCTTGGCAGCCTGGTCTTCATTGGCTTCGATGGCTTTGACCGGGCAGACGTTCTCACAAGGTCTTTTGCGGTTTTCGATGGCCGAATACTGGCAGGCTTTAGCACAGGAGCCGCAGTTTACGCATTTCTCCTTGTTTATGTGAGCCTGGTGATTGTTGTCGAAATAGATCGCATCTTTCGGACAGGCGTTGTAGCAGCGCTGAGCCAGACAGCCTCGGCAGGAGTTGGTGATCTCATAGCCGCCCATCGGACATTCATCACAGGCGATATCGATGACTTCGATGATGCCCGGATTGGATCGCTTTCCGCCCATGGCAAGCTTGACCCTTTCCTGCAGGATAGCTCTTTCCTTATAGACGCAGCACCTCATTGAAGGGGTCTTGCCCGGGATGATCTTCTTAGGGATGTCGAGGACGTTTTCGACAAGATCGCCTTCCCAGGCTTCCTTGGCGACTTCCTTGAGGACCTGATATTTCAGATACTGGATACGGGTCTCAAATTTATTGTTGTTCATATAATTCCTCCAGTCCTTTGCGGTCCATGAAGATTATCTTGTGCAGGATCTCCTTTTCTTCTTCCCTTTTCTTGGTGGCCTGTGAAGTAGCCAGGATCGGCAGCCAGCTCAGGATATCCTTCTGCTGACAGCCGGACTTTTCACAGAAAAGGTCGATATATTTTCTGGCCAGTTTATTCTTTCCGGCAATTATAAACAGCATGTATGTTCTGGCGGCATCGGCTTCCTCGTTGCCTTGCGTGGCATGGGTCCAGTCGATGATGTAGGCCTCATTTTGCGGATTGATGATGACGTTGCTTGGGTTGTAGTCGCCATGGCACAGGCAGTTGTGACGAGGCTTGCTTTCGATCTGTCTGTTGAGATCATAGCGCATCGTCGCTGACAGGAAATCGGCGCTGTACATCTTGCGGTTCATCTTGTCTTTGTGCTTGATCAGTGCCGGACATCTTTTTGAAAGCATTTCGATCTGAATATCCACAAAGCGGTTGAGATATTCGTCTTCCTTCTCCGGATGCTTGTTCATCAGCTCTTCCAGCGTATCGCCTTGCACATACTCGCTGACGATCGCCCATTTTCCGTCGATGTTGTTCATCTCCAGGATGGCCGGAACATTGAGCCCTGTCTCTTCAACAGTCGATTGAATGAGGGCCTCGGTAAGAATGTCGACCTTGCTGTAGCCAAGATTAAAAACCTTGTAAGCCTTTCCGCCTTCGATATAAACCGTACGGTTTTTACGTTCAGCCTTAATCTCTTTATTCATATATTAATGATCCTCTTATGACTTAATGATAACTTATTTCAAAGCCTAATTGTAGATATGAAAATGCCTTAATGAAGTATTTAAGAAAGATATATTTGTTAAAATAAAGGAAGAGAAAAGAGGAATCGTAAATGAAAATAGGTGTTTACTATGTAGTATCCGCAACAGCTGCCGGAGCGATCGCCAATGACAGCAATTTCCCATGGCTCAAGACGTTGGGCGAAATGACGGGTTTCGAATTTGAAGTGAGCGATATCGACCATCTCAAAGACTATGAGATGGCAGTAGAATTCATCGGCAGCGGCGGTACGGAAGGACTGTTTTTAAAGGACATCGACAGACTTCCAAGACCTTGCTTCCTGCTGACGACCGGTGCAAACAATTCCCTTGCGGCTTCAATGGAGATCCTGTCATATTTAAGACAGCACGATATCCCGGGTGAGATCCTTCACGGTACAGACGGCTTTGTAGCCAACAGGATCAAGGATCTGGCCAAAGTCTTTGCGGTCAAGAAGAAACTGAAAGGCAGCAGGATCGCCAGAGTGGGACATCCTTCTGACTGGCTGATCTCTTCCGATGTTGACGCAAAGGAATCCAAGGAAATCAACGGCATCGAGATCATTGATGTCACGATGGAAGAATTCTTTGAAGAGATAAACAAAAAGGAATACAAAGACAACAAGTATACAGAGATGATCAAGGCCAAAGGCTACGATGAAAAAGAGATCAGTGAAGCTCTGTATATCTACGGTGCTTTAAGAAGGATCGCCGACAAGTATCAGCTCGATGGTCTGACGGTCAGATGCTTCGATCTGCTTGATACCGTTCATTCAACAGGCTGTGCGGCTCTGGCAATTCTTAATTCCGAAGGAGTCTATGCCTCATGTGAAGGTGATGTGCCGGCATTGATC
>CADCPE010000153.1 GCA_902803275.1 uncultured Erysipelotrichaceae bacterium | reverse complement strand
TGGCGATATAACCGATGAAAATACCGAAAAAGAAGAGATGGAGTATCTTTTCAAGAAGATCGGCTCATTGGGTGTTCCTGTCTGCTATGCCTACGGCAATCATGACCGACAGGACAGAGGCGAAAAGATCGGCGGCAAGAAGTTTACGGAGAAGCAGCTTGAAGATGCCCTGATCTCAAACGGGATCATCATCCTCAATGAAGATTACACCGAGATCGGTGAAGATCTGATCGTCATAGGCAGAGAAGATAAATCCCGTCCGGAAAAAAGAAAAGCCGTTAAAGATCTTCCTGCTATGCCTTCTGATCATTACATGATCACGATCGACCACACTCCTTATCAGGAAGATGAGATCATTGAACTTAATGCCGATCTGCAGCTTTCAGGCCATACCCATGCCGGGCAGCTTTTTCCGGTGAAGACCATCTACAGGCTGATAGGCATCAACACCTATGGCGATTACTATATCGGAAATACCCATCTGTATGTCTCTTCAGGGATCGCAGGCTGGTATCTGCCGCTTAGAAGCGAAGCTCACTGCAACTACGAGGTCTTTACGCTTAAACCACAGTAAAAGCCTGTCTATTGCCACTGCAGCTGATATTTTTGTAAAAAGATATAAACAAAAAAAACAATGATCTGTCTGTCTGCAAAGCATGATCTTTGATTCAAAAAAAGGATGGAAAAAACATGACGGAAAAGAAGGAAATAAACGATCTGGAACTTGAGACGATATCCGCAGGAAACGGCGAAACACCTGAGGGAAGCTGGACATACGGTCTAGTTCACGACATCGTCCATTATGATGGCAGTTCCTGCCTGGCTCTTCGCAACGCTCCTGACGGGGATGTGCTGTATAAGGATGATGGAAAACCGATCGGCTGGCAAAACGGTGAGTCAGTCCTGATCCAGCCTTCAAGCAGGACCGGTAGCTGGATCAGAGCCAATTACAACGGAAAGATCGGCTGGACGAACGCAAACCATATATGGTACTAGATCACAGTATCGTGAAAAGATGAAGATGCTAAAACTTTGTGACTGCTCCCTCAGCACAAAGTTTTATTTTCCCGGACCGATACTATCATCGTTATTGTTTCATTCGCCGAAAAGGAAGGCAAAGAGTTTTTCCTTGTCGTTGTTGAGAATGAGTTCTTCGTCAAACCCGCAATCTTCGATCAGTTTTTCCGCGTCAAGGAGATCTGCGACCTGGCTTGGGTCATGGGCATCGGAACTGACGACTATCGATACCGCATATTCCCTGCACAGCTTCAGCATCTTCCTGTAGTTTTCCACACAGTTGATCCTGAACTGTTTCTTCCTAAGAGAACTGCTGTTTACTTCCAGAGCTGTCGCTGTCTGCCTGGCTGCTTTTACCAGCATCTCATAGTCAAGCGGCGTGTGATCATCATCAGGATGGGATATCAGCTTAACTTTCGGATGTTTCATGCAGGAGATGACATTCAAGGTGTTCTTTTCTCTTCCCTCATCTTCATAGCACAGCGTATGGATGCCGGCTATCGCATAATCGAGTCTTTCAATGTATTTTTCCTCAAGTGAAAGACTGCCGTCGTTGAGGACGTTTATCTCGCAGCCGTTGATGATCCTTACGCCATAGAGCTCTTCCGGGATCGCCTTGAGGTTCAGGTAATAGAAAGGATCGACGGTTCCGGGTATCCCCGGGGCGTGCTCGGTTATGCCCAATATTTCAAGGCCCTTTTCGGATGCCGCCTGAGCCATCTCCCTGATCGTGCCGTAGGCATGTCCGCTTACCAGCGTATGTGTATGGATGTCCGCAATAATTCTTTTCATAGCCCTTCCTTTCTATCTGATCCTGTAGACGTAAAGCTGCTTTTCTTCTTCAATGAAACCCAGTGAAAGAAACATCTTCTGACTCTGATGATTGAACGGATAGATATGAGCCTTGACCTGCCTTAGACCCTTTTCTTCAGCCAGCCTGATCATTTCCCTGACACACTTTCTTCCTATATGCATATTCTGGTATTCCCTGCAGATGACGATTGCGATCTTGTCTTTGTCATACAGAGATACATCACCGATAAGATCGCCCTTATAGCAGATATAGAAACAATCGCCATGTCCATCAAGATATTCGTACATGGCATTGAGCTTTTCCAAAGAATAGACTTCATCTACATCATCGACCTGTCTGACCAGCTGCTTATCCTGATACCAGTTTAAAGCGATATCGTTCTGATAGTACGGTATGAGTTTCAGATCTTCATCTATTATTCTCTGTTTCTTCATGATTGATGACACTATATCTAAAAAGCTCTTTAATCAAGAGCTTCGAAATCAAATTCCTTCAGTGCTTCAAACAGAGCCAGTGCTTCCTGCTTGTTCAGGGTTATGCCCTTCTGCATCTTGTTTTCAGCGCGGTTCCATTTGCGGATATCAAGTTTAGGTCTGCCGTTCTCGCCGTATGAGATGACATTGGCCTCACAGGTATAGTCTCCGTTTTCGCTCAGTACTGCGATCTTCTGATTGATCTCGTATTTGAATTCTGCCATTTCCGTTTTTCTCCTTAGTTATTACAATATTGTTCAAATATAAAAAACCCGTGCTTTTCTGCTCGGGCAATAATATAGTCTCATATGTGTCCTACTTTGTCAACATATTTCAATAAATCTGCGCAATTTTTTATTCTGATTAGTTGGTATTATTGAACTAATTATTTTATAATAAGGTTGTAGAACAGTTTAGAATCTTCTATGCTCGAAAGAGCCTAGTTGTTCTCCTTGGATTTGTATACATTTGCCGTATACAAATCCCTTTTTATTTTCGCTGCTATCTGCAGATCAGCTGCTTTGTCTGCTGTCCCTGTAATAAGCGGCTTTTTCCCTGTACATCTTTTCATCCGAATCCTGAAGCAGGGCATCGATGGAACCGGCACCATCATCGATATGGCTGCAGCCTATCGAACAGCTGTACTTTGTTTCAGAGATACTTTTCCTGATGTTCTCCACAAGCTGAGACAGTTCTTCCTTGGAAGTCCTGCGGCAGATGATGACGAATTCATCTCCGCCGACCCTGTAGCACATGTGCCTGTTTTTCAAGGCACGTTTAAGGCAGACCGCCAGCGTGATGAGCCCTTCATCCCCTGCCATATGACCGTAACTGTCATTGAGCGCTTTCAAGCCGTTCATGTCAAGGGAGATCAGAGCCGTGATGCTTTCGGGATTGTTTTCAATGTCGGCATAATATGCCTGGCGGTTTAATAGACCGGTCAGGGCGTCTTTCTTGGTCAGCTGCAGAATCGAGAACACGTAGTAGACATAAAGTGCGATCGCGATGGTCGAACAGAAGATCTGGGAATAGTCTTTGCCATAGATAAACGGCAGAAGCAGTCCGGAGCCAAAGGCAAATCCCAGAAAAGCGATCGGTATCATCTCCACGACCTGCTTATTGCTGCGGGCGATCAGGATATAGATCAGAAAGATGCAGTAAAGACCGACAACCGCATAGGGAAGATATCCCAGCGGTCCGCGGATGAGCACGCCGTTTTTTCCGATACTGAAGACAAGACCGTTAAAGACAGAAACGGCATTGATCAGACCAAGGATCATCGCCGGAATGAAGACGAACCAGCGCAGCTTCTTTGCCAGAGCGTAAATGACCAGCGCAATAATAAAAGGCGTCGCGCTGTATCTGATCCCCATCAGGATCAGCCGGATAGTTCTGTAACCGCCCAGTTCAGCCAGATAAAACTCCTCATAGACGACTATGGATAGAAGGAAGATGGCACCGATCAGGATATAGTAGCGTATGATCGTGGTCCTGTCCAGAAAGACCGTCTCTTTCAAAGAGACTGCAAAACCAAGCAGGATGAGGATCAATGACCAGTTATATAATACGTATTCTTTAATCATCTATACTCCTTTAGATCAGGTCTGTCTGCGATCATACAGTTGAGAGACCGCCATGGGCATCACCATATATCTATAAGTATATGCGGATGGGATCAAATTGCCAAATAAGGAAAGCATCTATCGGTCAGTCATGAGAAAAATCCTCTTTATCCGCAAACAAAACGCTGTATTGAATACAGTGTTTTATCTACTCAACATTAACCGTACCGGCCTCCAGAACGGTTATCATATTGCCGTCTTTGACGAAATCCAGGAATTCCTGACCCAGCTCATCTATGACCGGCATCCTGGTGTCTGACCATACACTGGCCAGTACGCTGCCGGCACAGGCCAGAGAATCGATCCTGTTGGCAAACAGCATGCAGGCCGGATTCCTCTTCATCTGACATGCGCAGAAAAGTACCAGACCTCCGGTCGTGGAACCGATCGTCTGCGGCAGACAAAGAGCCTTGCCGGCAATAGGCTTGCCGTAAAGATCAGGATTGTTCTGATCGGATACTTTGGCGCTTTTGTCGCCAAACTGCAGCGCTTTCTGCAAGGAAGCCAGCGTATTGAAACCGCCATGCGTGACTACCGCTTGCGCTTTGCAGGTACCTGGCGTAACTATTCTTCCTTTGAACTGCTTCATTTTAAAGACCTCCTTTGCACAGCTGCAGGACTATCTCATCATCGGTATAGAATCTCGATGTCGTGTAGGTCCTGAGCTTGTTGCTTGAAGTGATGACAGGCATCTTGGAGCACAGCGGATTATTCATGAACATCAGCGGGCAGATATAGGAAAGGATGATACCGGCCTTCTGCAGGCGCGGATAGTAATCCGTTTCCTTGAACCTGGCGATGACAGCCGGAGCAGCGGTGAAGACAGTCGGGATCAGCACTTTGCGGTTGCCGTATTTCCTGAGATTCTCTTCGATCGTGTCGGTCCAATCCTTCAGCTGCTGCAAGGACATGTGCGGACAGCCCATGAAGCACAGCTTCGGCTTGGCGTTTCTGTCTTTCCAGATTACCGGATAGGAATCATACACTCTTTGCAGCTCTTCATCATCGATGACATATTCTCTGGCATTTTCCTTTACAAGGCTCATACCCTGCTCCCTGGCTTCCGGGGTCAGGTTGTCGATATGATAGAGTCCTACCGCACCGTTTGAAGCCGTAGCAGCTCCAAAGTCCTTGAGATAGGTACAGGCTTCATCATTAAGTTCATCACCGATCCATTTGTCCAGTCCTATTACATAAGGAACATCTTCCATGACTTTCATGCCGATGGCGCTGCCTAAAAGCTGGGCTTCCGGTTTTCTGGTGGTGTTGATCCTTACGATCCAGTCGGCTTTTCTTCCTTCATCGGTAAGCAGTCCGAAATACGGCACATATCCGACGATCGAACCCATGATATCGATAATGCCGGAGTTGCGGTTGCATCTTGCTCCCAGTACCGAGTTGGCATAGACGACGGCGGAAGATTCCGACCATGAAAGCACTTCTCCCTGTTTAGGCACATTGCCTACTTCACTCATATAGCAGGTGCAGGTGAAGGCATCTTTTTCCAGAAGACCGAGCTTGTTCAACTGAGCCTCATAGAATTCCTGCTTGTTGTACATGAAGACCTTGAAGACCAGGTCCTGCAGCAGGGTCGTTGGAACATTGGGATCGAGTGGCCTTGGATCGACCGTGAATTTCTGTCCCGATCTGACTCCTTCCTTTAAAAGAGTGTCCATCAGTTCGTAGACCGGTTCCATTACCCCCAATCCGAAAGAAGTGACCAGGTGATTGTATCTGGAAGTGACTTCCACCATTTTTTCGGCATCAAAGGCTTCACCATACATAACCAGAGTCTTCATGACCTTGGCCAGTGTTTCCCCTTTTTCACCGTTCAATATGCTTTCCTGTTGCTTTGTCAGTAACATAGCTTTTCTCCTATATTTTCATGGCTGCTTCATAAGCCTGCCAGATGACACTTCTAAGATTGCCGATATTCCTGCAATCACCGACCAGCGTGGCTTTCCTTCCTTCTTTAGTCAATGGCGCAGAAGTCGGCGACAGTGTGGCGGTCATCGGCGGCGGTCTGACGGGCTGCGAGATCGCCTATGAACTGGCCCTGCAAGGCAAGAAAGTCAGTATCGTGGAAATGAAGAATGACCTGATCGCCCAGAAAGGCGTATGTCTGGCCAACAGTTCATACCTGAGAGAATGGTTTGCGCTCAACAGCGTCAATGTCTATCTCAACAGCGGCCTGAAGGAAGTCAAGGATGGAAAGATCATCGTCACTAGAGCAGATGAAGAAACGGTCATTGAGTGTGACAGCGTCATCTCTT
>CADCPE010000152.1 GCA_902803275.1 uncultured Erysipelotrichaceae bacterium | reverse complement strand
TTTTATATTTGTTTCCGGAACCGGCACCCATGCCATCGCGGAAGGACGAATCTATTCCCAGCTTTTTCAGGACTTCCATTGCCGCACAGAAACAGAGATCGCTTTCATCTTCAATATCCCATCCGCACACTTCGATAAGAGCATTGTTCCACATAGCGGAGAGATTGGGATTGGCTATGATCGCATCAACAACATCCCAGGATTCCTGGCTGCTTCCGCCACTGACCTTTTTAAGTTCTTCAAGATCAAGAAGACCTTCCTTCATTTTTTCTTTTAATTCCATTTCAATTTCCTTTCCATCGATTTTTAGTATTATTGATTAGCAATAGATCTATATTCTTCTACATTAATTATACGTTCCGTATCGATCATGTCACAATAATCAGAAGGAATCTCAAGACTGTCGTCTCAGTAATAGACCATCTTCACGATAGAAATATATCGCGTCTACTGATGGTTTTTTCGTATTTATCAATAGACGCTTCAGTCAGCTTCAGACGGCAACTGTGATTTGAACTTGTGGAATATCCATAGCTCCTGTATTTTCAACGGCAGCTATGTCATTGACCCTTGCTTTCTTTTTGGTTCTGTCATCCGCAATAATATCTCCTGAGAGAAAAACTGCTTCTTCAGAGTACTTTCTATCATTTTTTATTCAGTTCTGAATTCCCGGATGATATAACTATATCAGGAGGTATTGTGAAATGAAAAAAATCAAAACAATCTTTACAGCGCTTCTGCTGTTCTCGATCATTCTTTCCGCTGTCGGATGTTCAAAGAAAGACAGCAAATCGCTTGCGGGAGTCTGGGAATACTCTGATACAGAAAACGGTCTTAGTACCATATATGATCTCAAGGATGACGGTACAGGAACCTATACGATGATAGTGGGTGAAACAGAAGTCACATACGAGCTGAAGTATGAAGTGAAAGACGGACATCTTCTTGTCAGATATGTCAACAACGAATCATTCACTGAAGATGATGTATTCGATTCTGAATTCAGTTTCAAAGACGACAATACATTGATCATCAAGGATTCCTTAGGCAAGGAAATGGAATTCCTTAAGAAGTAAACAGAAACGGATCAGAAGACGCAAAAGGATTGTAATAACAGGACAATCAAAAGAAACAGCAAGAGGACATGGCCATGAAGACTTGCACTGCGAACAACGAATAGAAGGACATTGAAGAATTGAACCCCGATGATCTGAATAAGGCATCCGGCGGTTTTCTCAGTGAGATAGTAAATGACAGCATATATCTTAAAGATCTGGGTCTGCTTCCCGATACTGTCGGAGACATCTATACTCTTTTCAACTGGGACGATGCCACATCATTTGTTGAAGGAGGATGGGCAAAGGTCGGCATTACTTGCGTTACCAGCTATGAATGCTGCAACGAATACTACTATCAGGGTCAGAAAATCAGCAGAGACGATGCCTTGGAAATCGCTAAAAGAGCCTGCATTAAAGGACCGCAGATCGGTCCAAAGGCTTAGATACCCTTTTCAGCCTGCAGAGCTTCTTGCAGGTATATCCTTCTATCTTCTTTCTTAACCGGTTTTTGAAAGGATAATGGTAATAGAGTTTTGTTGAACCGTAAATGTGGGCTACTGCCCACATTTTATTATTCACCGGCAAAGATGCTAACCTAAGCTTCAGGATTCGCTATCCTTTTTATTGGAATGTTCTGTTTTTGCGCATTGATTGAAACAGATATCTGTTCCATCGTTCGCTCAGAAGCCATTCAATGATGATTTACGTTTTCAAATACGTGATCGACATCCTTTTGTCTCTTTTCTTGTTTGACCGATTATCAGCTTATGTATCATATGGCTCAACCCATCTGTTTCATTTCTGTTCCAGGGTTCATGTTTGCCATGGATGCCTTTTGAAACATGATCTGGCATGTATACTTAGGGTATCCCATGAACAAAGAGGCCCGCCAAGCACTCAATACATTTGTTGCCATAAAAAAGGGACAACCGTCTGGTTATTCCTTGTTTAATTTATTGTCCCGATTTACACAGCGAGGCTATCAATCGCCTTATTCAGTGCTTTTCTTTGATGTTGCGTCTTTATATCTCGCCATCTGCAGTTCGTTAAGTGCCAGACTGATGAACAGATCGATCTTTCCGTATATGTCCAGAAGATTCATTGATGATGAAAG
>CADCPE010000151.1 GCA_902803275.1 uncultured Erysipelotrichaceae bacterium | reverse complement strand
ATCATTCTCTGAGTGATCATCAGTTCCTTCGTCGACTGATCAAGTTCTTCAACATGATCATAGATATCCTTGGCCAGAAAGATGATCCCGCCCAGATCACAGGTCCTGTTGGTATAGATCTGAGAGGTTCCGCACCATGGCGTTCCCAGAACATAGGCTTTTCTTCCTTCGATCGCCAGCAAATTTATATCGCCATTGAGGCATTCCACATCATAAAGTCTCATCCACAGTTCAACGTGAGTGCTTTTCCCGACACCCGGAGGTCCGGAGAAAAGCCAGGCTTTATCTTTATAGAGGATCGAAGCTGAATTGATCGCAAAGTATCCTCTGGCCTTTGCATAGTAGAGATAGAATTCTCTTAGCGCGTTATGCAGGGTATCGCCAATAAGCCTGCGGTCGGTATCATTGCCGGTCTCATAGACGTAGGCAATGGCCTTGGTCCCATCCTTGGTGAATCTGACTTCATGGATATACTTCTGTTTTGGGTAATAAAGGATATAGTATTCTCTTGTTTCTTCAACGACCAGCTGGGCGGTCCTTATCAGAACCGTTCCCTGCACGACTTCAGGAAATTCGACCTTGACGCTGAAGGTGATATCGATCCGCTCGCTGTTTTTTTCAAATGCCTTCAGTTCATTTCGGTAGAAGAAGATCGGATCGCCATAGAGGCCGACATTGATATTGGCGATGCTCAGTATCTTGCACGGCTTTTCTTCACTTGGGGTCTCATAGGTTATGACCTTGTACTGTATCAGGCGATCGACAAACTGATCGACGTTGTATTTTGCCACGCTGGCTTTCAGACCCTTTTCCTTGTTCAGGTATTCACTCAGCATTTCCTTGTCCTTGCATGTATCGAGTTTTTCCCACAGATAAAGACCGGTCTCGTTCATTTTGAAACCGTGGCGCTGTTCTGCCATCGCCTGCCCGAAAGGAAGCAGATAGGTATCACCGGCAATCTCCTGCAAGGTATAGAATTCGTTTTTCTTAAACATATGTCTTCTTAACTATGATAACATATACTCGTGTTTGGAAATTTCTTTGAAACACTTTTAAAGAAAAAGGAGAGCGAATGAGTGCAGCTTATGAGCGCTGCAGAATTGCAGCCGACTATATCAGGCAGAGAATGGATACGGAGAATGCGATCGGCATCGTCCTTGGCTCAGGACTAAGCGAACTGGGCAATGAGATACAGGATCCTGTAGTGATCGATTATAAGGACATACCCGATTTCCCCGTTTCAACTGTTTCCCTTCATGAAAACTCGCTGGTCTGCGGTTATCTTGAAGGCAGGAAAGTCCTGTGCATGAAAGGGCGTTTCCATTTCTATGAAGGATTCGACATGGAATCGGTCATCATGCCGATAAGGGTCATGAAACTGCTGGGTGTAAAATTCGTCATTCTCACCAACGCTTCAGGTGGAGTCAATGAATCGTTTAAAGAAGGGACCCTGATGTTTGTCGATGACTTCATCAACTTTATGGGTGAAAATCCTTTGCGCGGTCCCAACGCAGATGAATTCGGCCTGCGCTTTCCGGACATGGTCAAAGCCATCGATCCGAAGCTCAACAGCAAAGCTAAAAAGATCGCTGAAAAACTGGGTATCGAAACAAAAAGCGGGATCTACATGGCCTTCAGGGGTCCAAGCTTTGAGACTCCGGCCGAGATCAGATTCGCAAGGCTTGTGGGAGCTGATGTCGTAGGCATGTCTTCCGTGCCTGAGATCATAGCTGCCAGACACTGCGGATTACCGGTGATATGTCTGTCCTGTGTGACGAATATGGGTGCCGGAATAACCGGAAATATCCTGACCGTTGAAGAAGTTACAGATACAATCGAAAAAATAAAAAGCGAATTCCAGACGTTGGTCAAAGGGCTGGTCAGAGAACTCTAACACAGAATTAAGGTTCTGTGTTTTTTGGTAAATGATCACCACTTCCGGTCGATGGATGGTCATTGATCTGTCTTGATCACGCATTAAAACGATCTCAAAAGTGTCGGTGTCGATCAAAAACACTTAGAGCCCTAAGATGTTATATTGTTTTATTTTGCAAACTTTTTATAATGGTCCAACTAAATTGAAGTCTTTACTATCGTCTTTATTGAGAATTCTGGCTTGACCCGGAAGATTTGAGCACCGTTTTTTTTCAAACTTTTCAATATATATCCATCTTGCGCACCAGGTCTAAAATTTTGTATTTTAATTTTTCCAATCAGATTCATTTTCTGCGCCCCATGATATCTTGATCGTGGTTCAGGTCTACATATATTCTTTGCTGTTATTATTCTGGCTTTCGATCACCTTCCCTCGTAATGCCATTGTATCTCTCGGAAAACACCAAATTGCAAGTTACAGGCAGTTAAACCCATAAACTACGGCCCTGCCACAGACAGCTCTTACGTAATTAAATAATCCAAACAAAAATATCAATTTTTGTTTTATTAAACTATAATTAAAAAGGAATGCTTGAATACTGCTTTTTGGATAAGATTTAGACAGTGTTTTTCAGGTTTTATTTTTAATAGGTTGTCTTAGTTCCTGTTGCTTATGTCGTATAACGGAGACACAATATGAAAAAAATCGGTTTTTTGATAAGCCATAAGAATGACGAAAAAAGAAGAGCTATACTTCCGAAAGATCTGCTCAATGTCATTCAAAAAGATATGATCTTTATCGAAAATGGTTATGGAGATACTTTACGAATCAGTGATGAAGAATACGAAAAATGCGGAGTAAAAGTCGTAAACAGAGAAGAAGTATTAAAATGTGACTGTATTGTAGATGTGAAATTGGGAGATGGTGATTTCCTTGAACACCTCAGCGATGGAAAACTGTTGATCGGCTGGGCACACGCTTTACAGAAAACTGAATTCACCAGCAGCTGTATCAAAGGAAAACACTCTGTACTAGCCTGGGAAAATATTTTTCTGGATGGACGCTATCTGTTTTACCGCAATCGGGAAGTTGCCGGTGAAGCCGGTGTTTTACAGGCTTTTACTTAT
>CADCPE010000150.1 GCA_902803275.1 uncultured Erysipelotrichaceae bacterium | reverse complement strand
TTGTAATTATAAGGATAGAAGGTCGAATCTAGCGCAAAGGTGCCGGAATCGTGCTGAAGCACGCCACCGACGCAGATGCCGGTAATATTAGGCATTTCCCTTAACAGATTCAGCACATCAAGGCAGTGGGTTATCACCGTTACGTTCTTTGATTCCTTGAGGTAGTGCAGCATGCGGTAGGCTGTAGTTCCCGAGTCGATAAAAATGACATCGCCGTTTTCCACCAGGGAAGCTGCGATCTTGCCGATGTGTTCCTTCTCCTGAGCGAACGAGGAATCCCTCTTGGCAAGCGAGTCGACCTTGGACATCGGTTCCTGCTTGTCATTGTAGATTACCCCACCGTAGACCTTGTCGATGTATCCGAGCTCTTCGAGCTTGGTGATATCCCTTCTCAGGGTCTGGATCGAGATGTTGAACTTATCTAAAAGCTCCTCATTCCTTACTGATCTGTGATTTTCTATATACGACAACATTTCTTTCTGTCTATTGTATTTCATACCTGTTACCTGTGTTTCTATCTTAATTATAGAAACTTATCAGAATATTATCAAATTGTTCATCAAGGAGGATAAAACATGAACAAATTACTCGAAATGACTCAGAAGTTCCCTGAAACTGAATTGTGGAACGACTCCTGCTCGTGCAAGGAACTCTCCTACGCTCTGGAAAACGGCGGATCAGGCGCTACGACCAATCCGGTCATCGTCTTTAACGTCTTGAAAGGCGAACTTCCTGAATGGGAAGATACGATCAGACAGATCGTAAAGGACAATCCTTCTTACACCGAAGATGATCTGGCATGGTCACTTATTAAGGCCATGGGTGCCAAAGCAGCAGGACTGATGATCGATCAGTTCAATAAAACCAACGGTCAAAGAGGAAGGATCTCCTTCCAGACCAACGCCAAATACTATCAGAACAAGGAAATGATGGTAAAGCAGGCATTGGATCTTGCCTCGACTGTAGAAAACTCGCAGATCAAGCTGCCAGCTTCCAAGGCCGGTATCGAAGCCATGGAAGAACTTACTTATAAAGGCGTATCGATCAACGCTACCGTCTCCTTCACTGTTGCCCAGGCCATTCAGGTAGCTGAAGCGGTTGAAAGAGGCTTGAAGAGAAGGGAAGCTGAAGGCATCGATACTTCCAAGATGCATCCGGTATGCACGATCATGGCCGGCAGAGTTGATGATTATCTGAAAGCCCACTACGGCAAAACTGATACCCTCATTTCTTCAGAAGCATATGAACAGGCCGGTGTAGCAGTATTCAAGAAAGCCTACAGGCTCTATAAGGAAAGAGGCTACAGGACAAAACTGCTGGTAGCCGCTTTCAGAAACAGACATCATTTTGAGGACTTCATCGGCGGAGATCTGATCCTCACTATTCCATATAAGTGGCAGAGGAAATACAACACTTCCACTGTTGAAGTCAAAAACAATATGGATACTCCTGTTGATCAGAAGGTCCTCGATGAACTGCTTACTCATGAAGAATTCGTCAAAGCCTATGATGAAAACTTCCCGATCGAACAGTTCCAGCACTATGGCGCTTTCCTGGCAACGATGAATCAGTTTTTGGGCGGATATGATTCTTTGATCCAGTTAGTCAGAAACTATATGGTGATCTAATATGGCCAATACATTCCTCACGCCAAAGATGATCGTTTCCGGAAACGATGCCCTGGATAGTGCCAAGAGCGAACTTTCAAAACTTGGCAAAAAGGCCTTCATCGTCACTGACGCAATGATGGTCAAGCTTGGCAACATCCTCCTGCTGGAAAAGATCCTCAAAGAAGTAAACATCGATTACCACATCTTCTCTGAAGTAAACTTTGAACCTAACGATACAGTCGTCATTCAGGGTAAAGATGCCTACAGAGAAAACAACTGTGATTTCCTGATCGCCTTAGGCGGCGGTTCGCCGATCGATACAGCCAAGGCTATCTCGATCCTGCTTAATAACGATGCCCCGTTATCTTCATACATGGGCAAGGTGATCGATATCGACCGTCCGCCTCTGGTAGCCATTCCGACTACAGCTGGAACCGGTTCTGAAGCGACCAAGTTCACGATCATCAACGATACTGCCACCAAAGTCAAGATGCTGCTGACCGGACCATGTCTGATCCCTGATCTTGCGATCATCGATCCGGCCTTCTCAAAATCAGCACCGCAATCCGTCACTTCCCACACCGGTATCGATGCCCTGTGTCATGCAGTGGAATCCTATACCTCCCGCAAGACACAGCCTTTGTCTGATACCTTTGCTTTGAGTGCGATCAAGCGCATTTTCGCCAATCTGCAGAAATGCTACGATAACGGAAATGATACTGAAGCCAGAGTCCAGATGTCTTTAGCAGCTCTGGAAGCCGGCATCTCCTTCAACAACTCCTCCGTTACGATCGTCCATGGCATGTCCAGACCAATGGGAGCCCTCTTCCATGTACCGCACGGCTTGAGCAATGCGATGCTGCTGGAGGAATGCATGAACTACGTAGTCGATGGAGCATATGATCGCTTCGCAGATATCGCCAGATATCTCTCACTGACTGACGACAAGGACGATGTCAAGGCTGCAAAGATCTTCCTGAACGCCTTGAGTGAATTGCTGAGAAATCTCAATGTCCCGACAATGTCGCAATACGGCATCGATAAAGAGGAATATTTCGCCAGCATCGACAAAATGGCTCACGATGCATTTGCTTCGGGTTCACCATCCAATACCATCAAGGAAATCAAAGTTGATGATATGGTCGAACTCTACAAGAAGATCTATCGCTGAGTCGCTATCGGCAATTGATTTATATGTAAAGCCGTTGAACACGGCTTTTCAATTTCCCCAAAAGAATCAGGCGATTATCTAATTATTTATTTTGTATAATGGTGATGAAAACAAGAGGATAGACAATATGGAAAATCTTAATTCAACGATCGTAACAAAGAAACAGAGACCGACCAGGATCATTCAGTTCGGTGAAGGCAATTTTTTAAGAGCGTTCATTGACTGGTTCATCCAGGTCATAAATGATGAAACAGACTTCAACGGCGGCGTAGCAGTCGTGCAGCCCCTTCCTGCAGGAAGAGTCAAGGAGCTTGAGAAACAGGACGGACTATATACTCTACTGCTGGAAGGCATCGAAGAGGGTGAACTGAAAAGAAGCCTGCAGGTGATCGATGTCATCAATCAGTGCATCAATCCCTATGATGAATATGAAAGATATCTCGATCTTGCTGAAGACCCGGATATCAGGCTGGTCATCTCCAACACGACCGAAGCAGGTATCGTCTATGATCCAAAGGACACGAACTATGATAAATGCCCAACTTCTTTCCCGGGCAAACTGCTGGTATTGCTTAAGAGAAGATATGATTTCTTCAATGGTTCAAAGGATGCAGGCCTTTACATCCTGGCTTGCGAGCTGATCGACTACAACGGCACAAAGCTTAAGGAAGTTCTCAATCAGCTGGCCAAAGACAAAGGTTATGAAGCAGGATTCATCGACTGGCTGAATAACGCCAACAGGTTCTACAACACTCTGGTCGACAGGATCGTTCCAGGTTATCCTAAAGATCAGATCCAGCAGCTCACTGATGAGCTTGGCTATATCGACAACAACATCGTCAAAGGCGAATACTTCCATCTCTGGGTCATCGAAGGCGATCCATGTCTCAAGGAAGTCTTCCCTGTAGATAAGACAAAGCTCAATATCATCATCACCGATAACGTCAGACCATACAAGGAAAGAAAGGTCAAGATCCTCAACGGCGCTCATACCTGTCTTGTGCCGGTAGCCTACCAGATGGGCAAGCGTCTTGTTTCGGAGATGATGAACGATCCAAAATGCCACAGGTTCCTGCTTGACTTCATGCATGAGGAAGTCTGGGGGACGATCGATCTGTCCCAGGAAGAACTGAATGACTTTACCAATTCGGTATTCAACAGATTCCTCAACCCGACGATCAAGCACGAACTGCTGACGATCGCCTTAAACTCCATGACCAAATACAAGACCAGAGTTCTTCCTTCAGCGATCGATACCTACAACAAGACAGGCAGGCTTCCTAAGCACGCCCTGTTCTCGCTGGCCTGCTGGTTCAATATGTATTCACTCAAAAACGATGACGGCACACTTCTGATCAAGGATGATCCTGAATTCATTGAAATGTGGAAGTCGCTTCAGGATTCTTCAGTAGAAGAGATCGTCGACAAGGTCATGTCTTTGAAGCACTGGGAATACGACTTCGATCAGATGGCAGGTGCCAAGGAGTTCGTCAAAATGTGCCTGAAGCTGATCAAGGAAAAAGGTGTTGAAGCTGCGCTTGATGAGGTCTTCTAATGAAACTCATCAGGATAAATCAAACCGATAACGTCGCTGTAGCGGTCGATAAAATCGATCGGGGGATAAGGATCGATGACCTGGAAGTGATCGACGAGATCCCGATGGGCCACAAGGTCGCACTTAAAGATATCAGGGAAGGCGAAGATATAGTCAAGTATGCCCAGGTGATCGGCGTCGCCTCAAAAGACATAAGAAAAGGCGAACACGTTCACTCCCACAATATGCATACCAAGCTCTCCGGTGAACTTGAATATTCCTTCAATCAGGTATCCTATACAGATTCAAAAGCGCAAAGTCCATATAAGCTTTACGGTTATCGAAGAAATAACGGCAAGGTCGGCATCAGGAACGAACTGTGGCTTATACCGACAGTCGGCTGTATCTCCTCCATATGCAAGGACATCATCAGCCGCTTTAAAAACAGTCACGATCTCAAGGATATCGACGGAGCCTATACCTACAGCCATCAGTACGGCTGTTCGCAGATGGGCGATGACCAGGAAGATACGATAAAGGTCCTGCGCAACATAGCCGCTCATCCTAATGCCGGAGCTGTACTGGTAGTGGGGCTGGGCTGTGAAAACAACCAGCTGGAACCTTTCATTGAAGGACTCAAGGATATCGATCCGAAAAGACTCAGATACTTCAACTGTCAGGATGTCGATGATGAAGTCTCAGTCGCTCTTGATTATCTTGATGAGCTCTATGAAACGATGAGACATGACAGACGTGAACCGATCGAATTCAGGGATCTTGTGATCGGACTGGAGTGCGGGGGATCCGACGGCTTCTCAGGCATCAGCGGAAACCCGCTGTTAGGAAGAGCGTCAGATCGCATCATCTCCTACGGCGGCAACGTCATCCTCTCGGAAGTACCGGAAATGTTCGGCGCTGAACACCTGCTGATGAACAGAGCCAAAGACCGGAAGGTCTTTGAACAGATCGTCGACATGATCAACCGCTATAAGCAGTACTTCATCGACAACAGGCAGGTCGTCTATGAAAATCCTTCTCCAGGCAACAAGGCCGGAGGCATCACGACCCTGGAAGAAAAGTCCTGCGGCTGTATCCAGAAAGGCGGTACCTCGATCATCAACGGAGTCATCGACTACGGCGACACCATAAAGGAAACAGGTCTCAACCTTCTCTATGGCCCGGGCAATGATCTTTCCTCAACGACGGCCCTGGGTTCTGCCGGTGCGCAGATCCTGCTGTTTACGACCGGAAGAGGAACGCCTTACGGCTCGTTTGTGCCGACCGTTAAAGTCGCTACAAATTCACTGGTCTATAATAAAAAAAGAAGCTGGTTTGACTATAACGCCGGGACCATACTGGAAGATGTCAGCCTTGAACAGGCCTGCGACGACTTCATGAAAAAGCTGGCGGCTGTAATAAACGGCGAAGAAAAAACCCGAAACGAAGAAAAAGAATACAAGGAGATCGCGATCTTCAAGCGCGGAGTAATACTATGATCCTATTTGAACAGAATGAATTATCCACTTCCTCAAACATGAACACCCTGATCTATGTGATCGTCTTTTTTGCGATACTGCTTTTTTCGATCAGAGCGGCTTTGGGCCATCGTTCCTACAAGAGGTCGATCTATCCGTATATCTATGAAAACTACCTTTTCGACTACTTCTATAAGACAAATGTCTTCAGGGATGCATCCAAATCGGGATATCTGAAAAAACTGATCGGCTATCACCGTCTCGTCTATGCCAACATCACCAACAAGGAAGGCAAGCTCTGTACCCAGATACTGACGATCATCCATTCTAAAGGCATCCTTTCGATCGCTCATTTCCATACAAAGGGTTCCATCCACGGATCCGATAGCGGAAACTGGTATGTCAAAAGAGTCGAAGACGGGAAGGAAAAGAAATTCAAGATCGAAAATCCGGGTATCTATCTAAGAGAATACATCTCTCATCTTACAAAGACCCTGAATGAGAGAAAGGCAGAAAGTCTCATCGCCATCAATGACGAATGCGACATCTCTGATGTAAGATCAAGTTTCAGGATCTGCAGATTCTCACAGCTTGAAGATATCATCAAACAGGCCGACTGCGGCTATGGTCTCAACGATGCGGAGATCGACGAGATCTATACCAAGCTAGGCGGCAAGCTCTCCCGTTAATACATATGGCACAGATCATCCTGTGCCATATTTTCTATATCGTGTATTCCATGTATCTCTCGCCGGTATGCAGATCCTTCCAGGTGAATCTTCTGTTTTCATATACCATGTAGGAATACCTGGTATTGTCTTTAGGCAAGGCTACCGAACCCGGATTCAGATACATGATCCCGTTATGGTCTTCCTTGGCCGGTATGTGCGTGTGGCCGCACAGGTAGATCTTTTCGGCTTTGGCCACCGGTCTATCCGCATTGTAGATATGACCATGACTGGCAATGAAACCGATGCCGTCGATATAGAAAGGGATGAAGTCATTAAGCAGCGGAAACTCCAGGACCATCTGATCGACTTCTGTATCGCAGTTTCCTCTTACCGCAAAGATGATGTCTTTGTATTCATTGAGCAGACTTATGACCTTCTTGGGTTCATAGCCTGCAGGAAGATCGTTGCGTGGCCCATGGTAGAGTATATCGCCCAAAAGCAGCATCCTGTCCGCCTTTTCTTCCCTGAATCTTTGAAGCATTTTCTCACAGCACTTTGCATCGCCGTGAATATCCGAAGCAATAAAAAGTCTCATTTTGAATCCTTTCTTTCAAGTATATACAGATCTATCAGCATCATCACCATCATCACGATACAGATCACAAAAGCCGGATCATAAGAGCCCGTCCCGTCATAGATGGAGCCGACCAGCGGGGAGCCAAGCGCATTGACGACCGTCGAGACAAAGGAGAGGATCGGGTAGTATTTAAGATATTCTTTCTTTGAATACTGCTGCTTGCAGATACTGGTCATGCCGACAGTCGATCCCGCATAGCAGAAGCCGAACAGCAAAGCGCCGATATGCAAAGCGATGTTCTTAAGCATCATGATGCTGCCAAGAAGAACGATCGTCGATGTGATCATGACGGATTTCCTGACGCCGATCCTGTCAACCAGAAAGCCAAGGATCACTTTGGAAATGATGTTGGTGATCATCGACAAGGAGATCAGCAAGGAACCAAACGAAGCGCCAAATTTAAGAGTTCCCGCATGGCCGGGGAAAAACTGCGGCACACAGGTCACAAAGCCCACGATGAGCGCATAGATGCTAAGCAACAGATCCCTGCTGTGATCTGTCTTGTCTTTTTTGTCTTCTGATATCTGGCTTTCTTCATGATCATCAAAGCCGTAAGGTTTCAGCCCGCTGTCCTGCGGATGATAGGTGATATTGAAAAACAGCAGCGGTATGAGCAGGATGAACATTGCGGCACCATTGACCAGATAGCCGATCTTCCAGCCATAGCTGCTGATCACAAAAGACAGCAGCGGCGAAAAGACTGCACCGGCAACGCCTGAGAAAGCCATGGCGATCGAAACCATCAGCCCGTTCTTTTTTTCAAACCAGTTGTTTATCACCAAGGAGGCCGTCACCAGATGTATGAGACCGCCGCCTATTCCCTTTATGGCATTAAAAAGATATAGGGTCAGAAGATCCTTTGAAAGACCGGAAAGGATCGTTCCCGCTATAAGCAGGATCGCGGCAGCCTTGATCGTAAGATCAGCGCCGATCCTGTCGGATATCTTCTTGAACAGCAGTGATCCGGCAGCACTCAGCAGCACATAGATCGTCAGTGAAAAAGATACCGGTCCTCTTCCGATGTTCAAAGCCTGCGCGATCGGATCGAAAAATACACCTGCCACGTTCTGCACAAGACCGACCGAACAGCCGACCATGCCGGCCATGGCTATGATCACCAGAAGATGTTTTCTGCCTGTCTTTTCTTTCATCAGAACTCCAGCACCAGGACGTTGACTTTCCCTGAATAGGCTGTGCAGGCATCAAGGCCGATGATCCCATCATCATAGAAGATATCACTGTTCATCGTATCACCGAATTCTTCACCATCATTGTGGATATGGTGATGGCCGTAGCTTGTATGGATGTGTCCGCAGACGATCGTCCTGTCATTTTCTCTTATGCCCTGCCGCCACATCTCATAGCCGTTTAGCCAGGCCGCTTCCTCAAACCTCTTGTCAGATGCCTGGCGCCAGTCTCTATCATATTCAGGAAAGATCCCGTTATCAATAACCGGAATATAGCCATGAAGGAAGATGTATCTATTACTCTCATAGAAATACTGCAGTCTGTCGTAGTATTTTTTAAGTTCTTTATTCTCCTTGAGTTTCCGGCATCTGCCTAAGATCGCAGGTTCATCTTCTTCCAGCAGTACGGAAAACTGCCTGATCGTATCATCGGTACGGTTATGCAGGTCATACCACTCGAATCTTCCTCTGTTGAGAAGTTCTTCAAGCAGATCCTCATGATTCCCTCTGATCAGGATCTTCCGGTCCTCTTCAAGCTCGTTCACAAATCTCAGACATTTCACTGCGTCCGGTCCTCTGTCGAAAAGATCGCCGCAGCTCACAAAGACGTGGTCTTTATTGTCGCGATCAAAACCCGCCTTATTCAAGGCGTCCATCATCTGTTCATAGAAACTGTGCACATCGCTTACCGCAAAATATTTCTTCATTCCCTTATCCACCCGAATTTCCTGCAGGCTTTATAGATGCCGTCATTTTCAGCGCTGTCGGTCACATAGTCGGCTTTTTCCTTGAGCTCTTCTGCCCCGTCACCCATGGCGATCGATGTCCATTCATCCTTGAACATGCTCAAGTCATTGAGCCCGTCACCAAAGACGACCACATCCTCTACAGGAGCCTTGAGATATTCCATCATGCGATAGATCCCCTTTTCCTTTTCCGTAGGTTCCACAAAGAAATAGGTCTTATGGTAGCGGCAATGAGGCAGATCCTTCAAAGATTCAAGTTCACTTTCATCTGCTGCCACATAGACCTTGTATATCTGGTCGTAGTCATTGGGATCGAGGTCCTCTATGACCTTGACATCCATGTCCAGGAAGCCGGTAGCTATCCTGAACTCATCGCTGTCAGAGTATCTTCTTTTCTCGACATTGGGAGAAAAGGCCCAGGGGATCTTCTTTTCCCTGCACTCATCGATCAGTCTGATGCATCTGGCCTTATCAAGCGGTCTTATTTCCCGCAGTTCATCATCGATGACGATACCGTTGCCTCCGTCACACACCATATTGTGAAGACCGAGTTCATTGAGGAATTCTATCGAATTGCTGTAGGCCCTGCCGGTAGCCAAGGCGACAAAATGGCCGTTTTCCTGCAGCTTTCTGACTGTGTACTTTGCGGACTCGGGCGGGATCCTCTGTCCCGGCTGGCCATACGCCAGAGTTCCGTCTATATCAAAAAAGAAATATTTCTTATGCACGGCAGAGCTCCAGGTAGTATTTAAGAGCCATGAGGTCTCTTTGCTGGACAAGTCTGTCGACCTTGTTTTCATGGATGTTGGCAAGCCGATCAAGGGCCTGGTTCTGATCCAGCCACACCACTTCGCTGATCAGGATCTCTTCCTCCATCGTCCTGTGCATCGTTGTAAATGACGAGGTATTTACCTTACAGTAAAAGAAGGTGGAAAAGGTGATCCTCTTTATCAGATTATAGGCATCATATATCGAACCCAGAAGCTGAACATCTTCACATTGAAGCCCTGTCTCTTCTTTAACTTCTCTGGCGATCGCATCATCAAGATACTCTCCCTCTTCCAGGCCTCCGCCGACCGTCTCCAGATGATCTCTTGGTCCAAAGAGATCCTCACCTTTTATGTGCAGAAAACCAAGCTTTCCTTCCTCGTTTTCAAGGATGGCCCTGGCAGTATATCTTATGTGATCATATCCTTCGAAAGGATATTCCTCATCATATAAACGGCCGATGATCGGCCAGTCTACTTTTATGTTCAGTTTATCGATAGCTTCTTTAGCTGTTTTATCAACCATCATGTTCATTATACTCCGACCGCCTTCAAAAACAGCCATCCTCTTTGGAGAATGGCTGTCATGTTTTTACAGTACGACTACTGATATCACATCAGGATCTTTTTTGAATTCGTTTATAATCTCGTTTGGATTCATTCCTGAATTGGTCACGACTTCTGTCCTGATCACCCAGTTGTTTTCTTCATCAACGGAGATCTGATTTTCTGAATGACCGTAGTTGAGATCGCGAAGAATCATGTTTACCTTTTCAACCGAACCGTCATTCTTGATCGTTATCAGCATCTCGATAATATTCCTTGGAGGATTGTACGGGAAGAGCCTGTACAGATAGAACTGGATCGCATAGACAAGGATGGCCGAGAAGATGCCGATGATATACATGCCGGCACCGATGGCCAGACCGATGGCCGATGTTGCCCACATGCCGGCTGCCGTTGAAAGGCCCTGGATCGTTCCGCGCTGGATAAAGATAATACCGGCACCCAGAAAACCGATGCCCGATACAGCCTGAGCGGCGATCCTGGCGGCATCAAATCTTTCTGCTCCCACAAAACCGTACTGTGAGATGATCATCAGCAGACATGAAGCCAGTGCAACGACGGCATGGGTCCTTACGCCCGCCTCCTTGGATGCAGAATATCTTTCGTAGCCGATCAAAGAACCGATGACTACGGCACACGTGATCCTTAATAACCATTCCGGATTGAAATTCACCATCTTTAGTCTTCCTCCTCAAACTCTATCTGACCGTCATCGCTCATCGCTTTCACTCTGGCCAGCACTTTCAGATCATAACCGAGACCTTTAATAAGTTTTTCGCCCGGCTGATAGGTCTTGCATACGACTACTCCGCAGCCGGCGACTATCGCTTCCGCCTGATCGCAGATGTTGATGAGCGCCTTCATCGCCTCGCCGTTTGCCAGGAAATCATCAAGGATCAGGATCCTTTCGCCTTTTGACAGAAACTCCCTGGCAACCTGGATCGTATAGTCCAGATTCCTGGTATATGATCTCTCCTTGCAGGCATAGGTGTCCTTCGACATGTTGGCGGCGACAGTCTTCTTGGCATAGACCACAGGAACATAACCGAAGCATCTTGATACGGAAGAAGCGATCGCGATACCGCTTGATTCCACGGTCAGGATCTTGTCTATTTCTCTGTCAGCGAACAGCCGATGAAACTCTTCGCCGATCTCATCCATCAGCCTTACATCGATCTGGTGGTTAAGAAAACTGTCGACTTTCAGGATATCACCCGGGTAGACCTTCCCGTCTTTCTTGATTCTCTCTGTCAGCTTTTTCATCTTCTGCACCCCTTGCCTTGAAATCCGTTTTTATAACCACATTATATATCCTGCTTCTTTTTGGAAGTATAGATATTGTAGACAATGATCGATCCGATGACGATCACGCAGCCCGTGATCTGTCTGAAACTCATGTATTCTCCATAGAACAAGGCAACAAGTATCGGATTGAGTACCGGCTCTACGCAGGCTATCAGCGATCCGGTCAACGGTTCGCATTTCTTAAGGCCCAGTGTCAGAAGGGTATAGCCCAGTCCGGCCTGAAAGATACCAAGCGCTCCGATAAGAAGCAGGGTTCTTGGAGTTATGGCTGCGATGTTGTCCAGATAGAAAACGCTGGTAAAAGCGGTAAACAGATGACCCAGAAATACCGAAGAGAGCGAATCGCTGTTTTCAAAGTCGTTGAGCATCATCGTCAATGCATAGAACACGCCCGACAGCAAGGCGATCGTGTCGCCAATGAGGTTTCCTTTTCCTGCCCCGTCAAGTACGACGATCGCTACACCCGATACGACCAGTCCGCACATGATGACAGAAAGCTTATCAGGCTTTTTGGAAAAGAATATCGCTTCAAACACTATCACGAGTATCGGAGCGGTATATTCCAGAACGATCGCATTGGCGGCGCTTGTGAGCTTGTTGGCTACAACATAAGTCATCATCATAAGTCTCACAAAAAGAGCGCCGATGATCGTTGTTTTATTTATTACCAGTTTATGTTTGGAAAGATAAAGATATCCGCCGATCACGATCGAAGAGAACACACATCTCAGTGCATTGATCGTAAACGGATCTAGCGGTATCAGCTTGATTAAAAGGCCGCCCAGTGAAAAGGCTATTGCCCCCAATAAGACAAGCAAGGAACCCTGATTATTCAGTTGCGAACATCGCTTCATTGAAAAATCTCTCTGTTTTTTCTCTTCCCAACTGTTTGAGGAAAACATCAGTCGCCGGACCGCCGTTTTCCAGAAGTTCATCAGTATATTCCCTGATCTTTTCCTTCTTGTCTCCTGAATAGCAGACATGGGTCTCATCCAGGCTCTTCAGATAAGCCTCGACCATCTCCATGACACACTCCTCGGCTTTTTTAGCGTCAGGAAACTTGCCGTTCAAGGATGATCTGAGACGGAACTTGTCGTCCCACTTGGCTTTCTGATCATTCTGCAGGAAAGCCAGATATTTGTTTTTTACAGCCAGCGTTCTTTTTTCGTCGTAGCTCTTGTCCAGTGTCGCATCAATAAGATCGATATATATGCTTTTGCCGTTGATGACATCCAGTGTGAATACCGGTCCATCGATATCAAACGGCGCGATCACGAGCGTTTCCATTTTCATCAGCCCCAGCATCGCTTTTGAAGACATGGCGAAGATATTTCCCATGTTCTTTGCATCATAGGCTTCACATTCATTATTCGCAGGACCGACTTTAAAAGATCTGAATTCAGCGATATCTTTTTCTTTTAAAGGGTAATTATATCCGATCCTGTCGATTATTTTCTCAATCACTATATGATCCTCACAGAATATATTTTAATACAAAAAATACGATATAATTGTTTTAAATGGAGGAAAAATAATGGATATTGCAGATGGAAGAAGGTATGTTCCATATTCTGAGCGTACAGGAAATGAATCGATCGTTTATTTTACCAGAGATCTCTCTCCTGAAGGCTTGAAAAAGATCTACGAGAAAGTAAACGGCAATATGAAAGGCAAGATCGCCGTCAAGCTGCACACCGGTGAAAAGAACGGTCCAAACATCATTCCGGCAGCCTGGGTCAAGAAGCTGATGGAAGACGAAGAAAGTCTTAAAGATGCGACGATCGTAGAAACCAACACCTACTATGAAGGTGACCGCTATACGACTGAGCAGCACCGCGAGACTCTGAAAGTAAACGGCTGGACCTTCTGCAAAGTAGACATCATGGACGAGGAAGGCACCACCACCTTGCCGATCAAAGGCGGCAAATGGATGAAGGAAATGAGTGTCGGATCGCATATGACCGACTATGATTCACTGCTCACACTTACCCATTTCAAAGGTCACGTTCAGGGCGGTTTCGGCGGTTCCAACAAAAACATCGGTATCGGCTGTGCTGACGGCAGGATCGGCAAGAAATGGATCCACACCACCGAAGGCAGTGACGACATGTGGTCTATAAGAGAAGAGGAGCTGATGGAAAGGATCTCTGAATCGACCAAGGCTACCATCGACTTCTTCGGCAGAAACGTTACTTATATCAACGTCATGAGAAACATGTCCGTATCATGTGACTGTGAAGGCGTTGCGGCTGAACCGGTCGTTACACCGAATGTCGGCATCCTGGCTTCCAACGATATCCTGGCAGTCGATCAGGCCTGCATCGACCTGGTCTATGCGATGACCGAACAGGAACACAAGGCTCTCGTCGAAAGGATCGAGACCAGACACGGCTTAAGACAGCTTTCCTATATGAAAGAGCTCGGCATGGGCAATGACAGATATGTTCTGATCGACCTTGACAACGAAGAGGTGAGGATCTATCCGAAAAAAGCCGTTGAAGGCTTAAAACCTTTCAAACTTATCAAACCGTAAAAGAAGGTGGTAATTACCACCTTCTGTTTTTATTCTCTTCCATAAAGCTGATGAACTCATCTTCAGGCAATGCCTTGGAGAAGTAGTAGCCCTGCAGGAAATCGCATTTCATCTGCAGCAGCATATCCTTCATCTGTTTTGATTCCACACCTTCCACAACTATCTTCATATTTGCGTTCTGGAACATCCTGATCAGATCAGGAAGGAACGGTGCTTCGTTGTTGAAGTAGGCCTGGGCAACATCCATATCGATCTTGACGACGTGGATCGGCAGGTTCATCATGCGGCTCAGATTTGAGGTTCCGGTACCAAAATCATCAAGCGAGAGTTCCGCACCTTCCTTCTGCAGCAGATAGATCTGCTTCTGGATCGAAAGGAAGTCGGATGCAGCCGTCTCGGTGATCTCAAAGTCGATCATATTCATCGGAACATCGTATCTTGAAGCTATTGCCGAGAGTTCACTTGCCAGCATGCTGTTGAGGCACTGGGCCGGTGACAGGTTGACATTGACAAATTCCAGATCGTATTCTTTCATCCCTTCGTTTCTTACAAAGGCACACACTTTTTCA
>CADCPE010000149.1 GCA_902803275.1 uncultured Erysipelotrichaceae bacterium | reverse complement strand
GATGTATAGATCATGTATGAGCCATAGATGACAAGAATGATGCCGGCGATCCTGATCGTCCATTTTACGATATCCTTTTTCTGTCTGATGAGATTGAGGATCGATGATGTAAAAAGACCGGTGATCAAAAACGGTATGACCAGACCTGCGCCATAGGCCACAAGATACAGATAGCCTCCGCTTTGCGTTGAAGCCAGCAGGATCGCGTTTGTAAGTAAAGGCCCGATGCAAGGTGACCAGCCAAGCGAGAATACAAAGCCCAGCAGATAGGCTTTGAGGAAATTCATCTTCTTAAGATTGAGATCGATCTTCAGTCTGGCTTCCCTGTTCAATACATCGATATGGATTATGCCAAGCTGATGAAGGCCGAATATTATCAGCAGTGTACCGCCGATGATCGAGATCACTTCAGCATACCTGTTCAGATGATCCTTTATCAGATGCAAGGACAGCGACAGCAGTACGAAGGTCGTACATATTCCCAGAACAAAGAAAAGTGTTGTGATAAACACTTTTCCTGTTTTATAGTGAATGTTTCCTTCTTCGTCTTCCTCCTTGTCTTCGCCAGAGAGATACGACATGTACAGCGGTATCAGAGGCAATACACAGGGAGACAGGAAGGACAGCAGTCCTTCCAGGAAGACCCCGCCTAAAAGTTTGTAGTCCATATTACGCCAAAAGCAGCAGGATGATCAGACCGATCAGGATCCTGTAGATTCCGAAGATCGTAAAGGTGTTCTTCTTGATGTAATCAAGGACGAATCTGATCATGAACAGTGAAACGATGAATGCCGAGATGCAGCCCAGCAGCAGGATCATGATCTCACTGAAAACGACAGCCCCCGAGAATTTCAATACCTTCATCAGGCTGGCGCCGAACATGACCGGGATCGCCACTTCGAAAGTAAACTCGGTTGCCGTGCTTCTGCTGATGCCCATCAGCAGCGCCGCAATGATCGTTGCGCCCGATCTTGATACGCCGGGAAAGACGGCAGCGATCAGCTGTGCCATGCCGATGATCAGAGCCTGCAGATAAGTGATCTGTCTGGTTGAACTGATCTTTGGCTCTTTGCCCCTGATAAGCAGCTCTACCACGATGAACAGTATGCCGACGGCGATCAGAGCGATCGCAATAAACTTCATCTCGTTGTCTTCATTGATGAAGGTAAAGAGATCTTCCAGGAAAAGCTCAAACAGAATGACCGGTATGCAGGCGATCATGATCTTGATCCACAGAAAGAACTTGTCCTTCTTGACGATCTTCAGGATGCCCTTGCCAAGAGGGTGCTTTGATTCGCCAAACGGCCAGATCTTGTTGAAGAAGACGATGACCAGGGCCAGGATGGCGCCAAGCTGTATGACGACATCAAAAAGGTCAAAGAATTCCTTGGAAACATTGAGCGGAAGGATCTTGTTAAGGATCATCAGGTGAGCTGTTGACGAAACAGGCATCCACTCCGTGATGCCTTCAATGATTCCGAATAGAATCGCCTTTAAAAAATCCATAAGACCTCCTAGTTAAATGTTACATAGTCTTCTTTAGGAGCTTCAGCTTCCTTGAAGCCCTTGACTTCGATCGCCGGCATCGCAATACCCTCGTTATTCTTGATTACGCGGCAGACACCGTTGATCATATAATACTTGTTCACATCGATATCGCTCTTCTTGATTCCGATATACGGCATGGCGATATCCGTCACATCATTTGCGCAGCAGACCATGGCTTTGCGGCCCATGACCAGCACTCTGTCTTCATCTTCGATATCCGTCACATATTTGACCTTGATCGAGATGTTCTTTTTATCATACTTGTTTGGATTGTCGATCGCATCCATGAACCACAGACCGTAGTCGATATCCGAGATCTCGAGATCCTTGCTCAGATCGAACAGTTCATCCTCGATCTTGTTGGTGACGTTACCGTCCTTGTCTTCATAGATGATCTCGATATATTGATTGATCGATTTGATGTTGTTTCTCAAAAAACGCTTGTCCACGTTATCCGCTCTGTTCATGATCACCATTTCCGCATTGACGACATGGTTGTACATGAACTGGCGCATATTGTTCATATAGACCTGGAACTTTGACGCATCGATCGTCGTCAGCGTCTGAGCGATCTCCCAGTTGGAAGTGAATCCTGATTCATAGAGGATGTTGTCATCTTCCATGCCGTTAAGTTCCAGAAAAACTCTTTCGAATTTATACTGCTTATCGATCTCCTTCTGCTTTTCGATCGTGAGATCCTTGATCGAATCAAGATAGATGACCTGGCTGTTGGTGATCTCCAGGAATTTCTTGTCATATTCCACATCACCCTGTTCAAAACAGATGATCAGAGTCGCTTCGCCTTCATTGAAACGCGGATTGTACAGCGTTCCCTTGATCGCTGTCGTCTTTCCGGAATCAAGGAAACCGGAAAAGATGTATACAGGTTTAATCATGGAAGAGTTCCTCGAACAGTTCGTGATCTATCTGTGTGCCGATGATCGATACCAAGGCTTCATCTTTATCGCTTCCTGAGAAGATATTGTATTCATTCAGCACATAGTTGAAATATAGAGTCTCGCTCTGGCCTAAGACGTAGCCCTTGATACGGATGATATCTTCAGGGATCTTCGTGAAGATCTCTTCAAGCTCTGCCTTGGTGAATCTGTGCTCAGGACGAAGGATCAGATTCTTGAACGGCTCATCTTCATCGTCGTCATCATGATGGTGGTGATGATCATGGTGGTGATGTTCATGGTCGTGATCATGATGATGTTCGTGTTCATGGTCATGGTCATGATGGTGATGATGTTCTTCCTCTTCATCGACTTCCGGAAGGATATCGCCTCCGGACACGATGACATCAAGCAGCTGCTCAATAGACATCTTTTCTATAGGTCTATCGACAATGATTGCTTCCTCATTGAGTTCCTTGACGATCTCTATTGCCTGTCTAACGGTTTCTTCATCGGCTACATCGGTGTGCGAAAGAATGATCGCATTGGCAGCCTTGACCTGATCATTGAAGTATTCCTTGAAGTTGACATGATACTTCCTGCAGGTCTTGACATCGACGATGCAGATATGGGAAACGATCCTGAAGTCGTCATCGCCTCTGATGACATTGATTATTTCCGAAAGTTTTCCAACGCCTGATGGTTCAATAATCAGATCGCTGACACCCATTCCTTCGATCTCTTCCAGCGCATCCTCAAAATCGCCCTGCAGCGAGCAGCAGATGCAGCCGTTGTTGATCTCCTTGATATTCAATGATTTGTCAAAAAAGGCGCCATCGACACCTACTTCGCCAAATTCATTTTCCAGAAGCATTACCTTGTCAAATTTCTTTTCACTTAACAGCTTCTGGATAAAAGTCGTCTTGCCGGCACCCAGAAATCCGGAAACGATATAAACATTGATCATCTTCTCTACCTCACTTCTTTGTAAAAACTATCTCGTCATATCCTGTGTTTTCATCAAAAGGACGATCTGAGACATACTCCTCAAGCACACCCATTACCAGTTCGCACGTCGTATTGACGAGGCAGCCCTTTTCAAGGTGTCCGCCGATCGTCTTTCCCGTCTCATCGGAAAGCGAAATATGGATGTGGGCATTGCCTTTGGAAACAGTCCCTGTCAAAGAGACGATCTCATAGTCCTCTTTGTTTTCCATGTAGCCAAGAGCCTTTGCGAGTCTGATTCTTATCTCATAGAGACAGCCCACACCGCTTAAAACGACTGCTGTGTCAAAACCGTTGTCAACGCAGGCTTTTTCAATCGAAGCTCTGAGGTCATCTCCTCTTGTAAGTCTGATCGCATATTCTCTCATACCAACACCTATTTTATCATTTATACTAAAGACATGATAAGTAAAATACACCAGCACCTGCTCTCCCTGGAGGATCAGAAGTACCGTGAATTCAACTCCAGGATCATCCTGCAGAAAGATTATCCGATGATCGGGATCAGACTCCCTGAAATAAGAAAATATGCCAGGGAACTGATGAAGGAAAACACGATCCCGGATTTTCAAAACAAGTATTATGAAGAGGTCCTGCTGCATGGGCTGTGCATCGGACGCTATAAATGCGCTTTCCTAAAAAAGATCGAGCTGATAGAACAGTTTCTGCCTTTGATCAATGACTGGGGGATCTGCGACAGTTTTGTGCCATCGCTCAAAGATATCGCCAGGCACAGGGACGAGTATCTTCCGTATATAAGAAAATACATCAATACAGACAAGGAATTCTTTCAGCGTTTCGGTTTTGTCGTTCTGCTTGATTACTACAAAGATGAAAAATATCTTAAGGACATCTTCAGATCCATCAAGGCCACCAGATACAGCGGCTACTATTCAAAGATGGCAGCAGCGTGGCTGCTGTCGTATATGTTCATTTTTTTCTTTGATGAAACGATCACCTTCACAAAGCAGAACAGGATCGATGAATTCGTTCTGTATAAAGGCATACAAAAAGCGATAGATTCCTATCGCGTCAGTGAAGAGAATAAAGCTGAACTAAGAAAGCTGAGAGAAGCCTGCAGGCAGGGAAAATGATCCCTGCCTATTTTTCTTTCTGGGAGAAACACACTTCCATAAAGTTACGGTCAATGTTTTGCAGGAATTCAGGATTTTCTACATAAAGCCTTTTCTTTTCGATCTTTGTGCAGAACATGATACCGGCATAAGGAGCGATATCTATTTCGATCGAATTAGGAAGCCCATGTGAATAGATCTTGGAAGATCTGACCGGCTTATAATTGCACATGTTGCAGCCGGAATAGATGTCTTTTTCGGAGTTGATCATTTCAGTATAGGTACCGGCAAGAGGCACACCGATCCTGTAGTTGTTGTAGGTCACATCCTTCATGTTTAAAACGATCAGGAAACAGTAGTCCTCGTCATAGCGCACATAGCTGTAGATCGACTGCTGGTAGTTGTCGGCATCGATCCATTTGAAGGAGAACGTTTCATAATCGTAGGCATAGAAGGCCTTGTAGGTCTTGTGTATCTGACACAGGTCTCTGAAATAGCGGTTGAAAGAATCGTGCATCGGATAGGACATGATGCTCCAGTCGGCACCGATCCCCTCGTTGAATTCTCTGAACATCGCAATATCATTGCCGATGAAATTCAGCTTCTTGCCCGGATGCGTAAACATGTAAAGGAAGAGGTTGCGGCACTGTTTGAACTTGGCATTGTAGTCTCCCCACATCTTGTTTATGATGGTGCCCTTCATATGTACGACTTCATCGTGTGATAAAGGCAAGATGAATTTCTCCGAATAGAAATAGGCCATTGAGAAAGTCAGCTTGTTGTGGTTGTACTGTCTCTCGTTAGGATCAAGTCCGTAATACTTCAGCGTATCGTTCATCCAGCCAAGATCCCACTTGTAGTCGAACCCTAATCCATCATTCTCGGTTTTTTCCGTAACTTTCGGATAGGCTGTTGAATCTTCCGCTATCAGCATGATATCCGGGTGTTCCTTCTTGATCGAATAGTTGAAACGTTTGACAAAATTGATGCCGTCATAATTGCTTCCAAGATTGCAGTTGCCGTCAGGATAGATCAGATTGGAAACCGCATCCATCCTAAGGCCGTCGATATGATATTCGCTCAGAAACAGATTGGCGGAAGACATCAGATAGGAGATGACCGGACCCGAACCAAGATCAAACAGATATGATCCCCATTGCGATCTGGCTCTGCCTGCATCCCTGCTCTCATAACAAGGTTCGCCATCAAAGCAGGCCAGTCCGTAGTCATCGACCGCAAAATGCACATAGGCGACATCAAGGATGACACCGATATCATTGAGGTGGCACTCATTGATGAAGTCCATCAGATCATATGGCGTTCCGTATCTGCTGGTAGCCGACATGAAACCCGTGGCCTGATAGCCCCAGGAACCGTCAAAAGGATGTTCAACGATCGGCATCAGTTCGATATGCGAATAGCCCATGTTTCTGACATAAGGTATCAGCTTTTCCTTGAGCTCCTGATAGGAAGCCAGTTCGCCATCATGCATGAAACCGTTCGGGTGAACTTCATAGATGTTCAGGCGGTTATTGTAAGAAAAGCTGCGCTTCTCCATGTATTCACTATCGGTAAATTTATACATTGAAAGGTCATACATTACCGAAGCGTTGGAAGGTCTTCTTTCTGAATAGAATGCGTACGGATCAGATTTGTAATACTGCTCGCCGTTTTGCGTGGTTATGCGATAGCGATAGGAATAGATACAGTCGCAGTTATCGATGATTATATGCCAGATCCCCCGCTCATCAATCTTTT
>CADCPE010000148.1 GCA_902803275.1 uncultured Erysipelotrichaceae bacterium | reverse complement strand
GGCTGCAGCTTTTCTTGTCAGGAAAGCCTGGCAGACGCGCATTCTGATGTATGTCATCAGAGCATCCCTGCTTGGCGTAGGCATCGCCATGTGTCTGTTCATGCCCGAAGTCAGAACAGCGACATATATTGCTGCCGTGCTGATCGCACCGGTCATGTTTATCGACGATACTATGCCTTCGATCATTCTGGCGGCAATAGCGATTTCCGTATATGTTCTGTTAAGTTCAAACAATCAGAATAGCGATGTATACACATGGACTTTAAAGAATCTTCTGGTCTATTCTGCAGGCGGAATCATCTCAAGCCATTTCATCAACAAATCACGACTTGAAAGATATGTCTTTGCAGCGTCGGCAGTAAAGCTGGCCGAACTGCAGAAAAGATATGCCTATTATGATCAGATGACCGGCCTGCAGAACCGCAGAGCTTATAATGAAAAACTTGAGCAGCTTAAAGAAAAGATGCCTGATTCTCTTTGCGTGATCATGGCAGATATCAACGGTCTGAAGGAAGCGAACGATACTTTAGGCCATGAAGCAGGAGACGAACTGATCACAGGCTCAGCCAGATGCCTCAGTGAAAGCTTCGATATGACCGACATGATTTACCGGCTGGGCGGGGATGAATTCGCAGTTATCGTGGAAGGAAATGAAGAAGATGTCCTCAGAAGCCTAGACAAGCTCTCTGGCCTGAGCAGAAAATGGAAAGGCAGATTTGTTGAAGGAATCTCCATATCCTGCGGCTATGCCACAAACAAGGAATACTCTGATCTTGACCTGATCATCACCACCGCTGATCAGAGGATGTACGAGTCCAAGAGCAGATACTATCTTGAAACAGGCAAGGACAGAAGGACAAGATAACAGCAGCCATATTTGTATATAATAGGTTTATATATCTGGAAAGCTAGCCAACAGTATGAGTCGACTATTAAAACGTATAGACAGGAACTGCAGAAATTATCCTGATCGCATCGCTTTTATTGATGAAAACCGTTCAATCACCTACAGGCAGCTGTGGGAAGAATCGGGAAGAATTTGTTCATGGCTGAAAAACAGCGGCTGTGGCAAGGATGACATCTGCCTGATAGTACTTCCAAGAAGCGCATCATCAATAGCTTCCCTGCTGGGAGTATTGAGAGCTGGCTGTGCTTTCTGCAATATCGACAGTTCAAATCCTGCTGAAAAGATATCTTTTATCCGCAGGGATCTCCATCAGAAATGTGAAATAGATGAAGAAACATATAGGAAGATCCAATCTTCAGAAAGGCCTTATGACGGATACATTGAATCCGATCCTCATGATGCCGCTTTTGTCATCTATACTTCAGGATATGCCGGCAGAATAAAAGGCGTCCTTCATGAGATGGGAAACCTTGATTTCTGCCTTTCTCTTTATCCCAATCTAGGAGAATATGAAGGATTTCATACCTGTCTGGCTGTCTCTTTCGATCGTGCCAATTCCATTCATTTGATTTTCAACTGCATGTGCATAGCCAGAACAGTCCACATCACTCCTATGCAGCTGACAAACAACGTCAGAGGGATGCACAGGTATCTTGTGCAGCATCAGATCACCGATGCCTGTCTTCCAACGTCATTTGTACGTCTCTATCAGCAGCCAAGTGCGTATCTGAAAGAAATACTGATGAGCAGTGAAAACGCCGACAACCTCTACTACGAATCCGGAAGACCTTCACTGACCAGTTTCTATTCCCTGAGCGAGTCCTGTTTTCCACTGCTGGTAATGAACATCGACAGAAAGTATGAACATGCTCCGGCAGGCAGGCCTGTTTTAAAACAGCTCGATCTTCATCTTGAAGATCAGAACGGAAACCGCATTGAAGGCCCTGGTCAGGGAGAGATCTGCTTCAGAAACTTCTATGTAAGAGGATATGTCGATCTGCCTGAAGAGACCGCAAGAGTATTCCGTGAGGGAATCGTTCATACCGGTGATATCGCCAGAAGGGATGCACAGGGGCTTTACAGTATCGTCGGACGTCTTGATGACATGTTCAGGATCAACGGTATCTGTATCGAACCAAGTGAAGTGGAATCGCTCTGCCGCAAGGCACTTGGCCTCTCATGGTGCGCTGTTAAAGGTTTTGAAAAACAGGAAGCCATAGCTCTTTACTACACTGACGACATCATCATCAATGAAAAAGAGGCATGTCAGAAGCTTGGAAGCATCCTCCCTTACTATCTGATCCCTTCATACTATATCCGTATCGCTAAGCCGCCTGTATCAGCTGAAGGAAAGATATACCGTAAAGCTCTTAAGCTTCCTGAAGAAAACATAGCGGCTGAATACGTTGCGCCACGCAATGAAATTGAACAGAAGCTCACTGAAGCGATGGCCGAAGTTCTTGAAATCAATAGACTTGGCATCAAAGATGATTTCTTCAGACGCGGAGGAAACTCGCTTAAAGCCATACAGCTGCTTGAAAAACTGAATATTGAAGGTCTGAATATAAGTCATATTTATGAAGGCTGCAGCGCAGAAAAGATCTCAGAACTGCTTGAGACAGAAAAAAGAAACAGTCTTTCCCTTGAAGAAAAGGAAGCGATCGGTAAAACGAAACGCTTCCCTCTTGATCCGAATCTGAAACACAGATGGTCTGAATCAAGCAGCAACTGTGCTCACGATTTTATGTTTGCCTATCAGCTTGCGCCGATGATAAAGATCGAAAAACTGGAAAATGCGATCAACGAGTATATCAGAAACGATTCTGCATTCAATGTGTTTATCGACAGCGATGGTGAAGAGCCGGTTCAGGCATACAGCGAGAATGCACCGACAGTGAAGATAGAAAACATGAGCGTTGATGAAGTGAGAGAACTTCTCAGTTCGTTTATCAGACCATTTGGCTTTAAAGAACCCCTGATCAGGATCCGTCTGATCAGGACACATGTGTTCAGATATCTGTTTTTTCAGATGTCGAGCCTGCTGAGTGACGATTCAGGCCTGGTTACGTTTCTCAAAGACATCGCCGCATTGTACAAAGGCGGCACCATTAGACCTGTGTATTATTTTGCCTATCTTTTCGAAAGAAGCAGACCAATAAGCAAGGAAATAACAGATGAGGCTTTAGATCATTTCGTCAGAAAACTGGATCCTGAAAACAGGATGTGCAGTTTGAGTACAGACGTGACAGGAAAAAGCGGACAGGGAGTTACGCGGACGATCTTTTTTCCGATGAATAAAATAGAGGAACTTATTGCAAAATACGACTCTACCGATTCAGCATTCGTTCACCTGGTCGTTTCTCTGGCTCAGGAAAAATACAACGGAAAAGTATCCTGCGTTTATACGCAGATGCTTAACCGCTGGCCAAAGGAAAATCCGGCAGGAATAAAGGAAACTATTGCGCCGATAGGCATAACCAGTGAAAGCAGAGCGCCTGCTGATCTTTTCAAAGACATGGAAGAACAGCATCGCGATCTGATCCGCTTGTCATATCTCGATCATCGTGAACATATACAGAATAGATCTTCGATCATGATGGTATCATATGATCCTTACCGGTCTTATGATGATAGAGAAACACTGGCTTTAGGAATAAAACTCAAGCTGGAAAACCGCTATGTCTCAGCAAAGACGGAACAGCCAGTTTTGCAGGTAAGAGTTCTGGATGACGGCGAGAAGATGATGTTTACCTTGAACTACGATATGAAGTATCTGTCTATAGGACATGCGGAAGAATTTGTCACCATCATGAAAAATATCGGCGATGCCCTGCTTGAAGATAAGATCATCGACTAAAACATCCGGTATCTTGAAACGAATTGCTATAATGACAATGAGAGGTTTATGTATATGAGAAACTTTGCCGTAAGAAAACCGATTGTTTTCGAATTGATGCTTATTGTGATCAGCTTTGTTCTGACCGTTGTTGCGTCAATACCGTTTCAGGTCTTCTATTTTCCGAATGAGTTTTCAATGGCTCTTGCACGGATCGTCGTTGGATGCCTGCTTTTTGTGATCTTTTTCTACTGTTTCAGAAAAGACAGACAGTTCTCCAGCTTCCCGATCATTCTTCCGGGTCTGTTGTTTGTCATCTGGAATATAGTCAATTATCTAATGACAGGCGGGCAGATAAATGCTCCTGATCTTGAAATGATCATTATGGCTGCAGCGCCGGCTATTTTTGAAGAAGTGCTGTTCAGAGAGATCTTTATCTGTCATCTTAAGGAAAACGGCATGAAGCCGCTTATGATCGTATTGGTATCTGCGACAGTATTTGCACTGATCCATCTCACCAATGCCGTTAACGGAAAGATGCTCCAGACACTTGTTCAGGTCGCCTACTCTTTCGTGATCGGTCTGGTATTGGGTGCTGTCTATACCAGAACAGATGATCTTTTCACCTTGATCATTCTTCACGGTGCCATAGATCTCAGCAGCAGGATATTCGTAAGCAATGCTTCCGCACCTTTTCATGTGCTCATCCTGTTTGCTGTTCTGCTCATCTTTGAAACGGCTTATGCATTGTGGCTGACTAATAAGGATCAGACAGCAACAGATCATTAAACACACGATCAGATGGCAAATAAGAAGTTTATAAACGGTAAAGAATACAATATCATAAAACTTCTCGGGCATGGCAAAGGCGGCTATTCATACCTGGCAGAATACCAGGGATCTTTTGCGGTCGTCAAGCAGATTCATCATGAGCCATGTGATTACTACAGTTTCGGAAACAAGATCGAAGCTGAAAAAAACGATTATGAACGTCTGCTGAAAACGGGTATTAGGATCCCGAAAATGTATGCGATAGATACGGAAAACGAGATTGTCCTGAAGGAATTCATTGATGGGGAAACCGTCTTTGATCTGATCAGAAGGGATATATCTGTAAGACCGTATATTAAACAGGTTAGGGAAATGGCGGATATAGTCAGATCATACGGGCTCAATATCGACTATTTTCCGACTAATTTCATCGTCCGCGACGATCTGATCTGGTATGTGGATTATGAATGCAATGAATACATGGATGAGTACAGTTTTGAAAACTGGGGCATAAAATACTGGTCGAAAACAAAGGAATTCATGGATTATCTTGCCAAACACTGATTCCTGTCTATAATGTTTTACAGTAAGGATGACAGCTATATTATAATTTTATTATGAAAAATAAAAACATCATAAAAATGGAAATAATGATGGCGGTATTGGGACTTGTCCTGATTTTTGCGACCATCTATTTTATTAGAAAGGATCCTAAAGAAATATTGCCTCAGGAAGAACCGATCGCCCAAAGCGATCCGGAAGTCGACTACAGCAAGATCAGATCCGTATCCGGAAAATATTCCTATGAAGACGAAAACTTTTCATCCATGTTCGGCATCGATGTTGCCGAGTTTCAGCAGGAGATCGACTGGAAAAAAGTAAAGGAGGATTCTGTCGAGTTCGCATATATCCGTTTAGGCAGAAGAGGCGCTACCCAGGGCGATCTGTATATGGATGACCGCTTTGAAGCCAATTATGAAGGAGCCAGAAAAAACGGTATTAAAACAGGCGTCTATTTCTTCTCACAGGCTCTGGATGAAAAAGAAGCCATTGAAGAAGCACACTTCGTTTTATCGGCTCTGGAAAACAAGCCTATCGATCTGCCGATCGCCTACGATCTTGAAGAAGTATTTCTGGAAGACGGTCTGGTTTCAAGGATCTTCCTGCTGGATAAGGAACAGCTGACAAAAAATGCCATCGCTTTCGTGAATGAGATCAGGAAATTCGGTCATGAGGCCATCATCTATACTTATCCCTACTGGCTTACCAATTTCTATATCCTGGATGAGATCAGGGATATTCCGATGTGGTATGCCCAATACGATGTAAGCAAGCCGGAGATAGATAATCCGATAATGATCTGGCAGTATTCGAATAAAGGAACCATCAACGGCATCAGTAAGGATACCGATCTCAATATCATGTTTATTAGGAAAGAAAACAACTGATGGATGACTTTAAGCGGAAACTCTCCGATTACTATAACAAGTTCAATGAAGACAAAAGACTTGACACGCGCCACGGGCAGGTCGAGTTTTTGACTTCCCTAAAATACATCCACGAATATCTTGAACCAGGTGACAGGATCGTTGATATCGGGGCCGGTCCTGGCAAATACTCCCTCTATCTTAAAAAGCAGGGATATGATGTGACAGCAGTTGAATATGTCAGACCGAATATCGGGATGCTCAGGGCGAAAGACAAAGAGATCAGGATCATCGAAGCCAGTGCTGTTGATCTTTCAATGTTTGAAGAAGATGAATTCGACATCGGGATCATGTTCGGACCGCTGTATCACCTTTACAGAAAAGAAGACAAACTGAAGGCCTTGAGTGAAGCCAAGAGGATCTGCCGCAGATATCTTTTCGTCACCTACATCATGAACGAATATGCCGTGATCGAATATGCATTTAAAGATAACCATTATAAGGAAATAAAAGACAGGCTCACAGATGATTTTCATATCGACGATCCTGACAACCTGTTTTTTCATTCCCGGATCGAAGATATCGATGAACTGAACAGACTTGCCGGTCTTGAACTGGTAAAAAGATTTGCTTCCGATGGTCCTACCGATTATATGCGTCAGTCCATCAACAGGATGGATGAAGAAACATTTGAAGCCTATCTGAAATTTCATCAGGCGACATGCGAAAGAAAAGAGCTGCTCGGGGCAAGCAGCCATATAGTGGACATATTAAAAAAGAAGAATTAGATTTCTTCTTTTTCTTCTTCTTTTCTCTCTTTGTTTTCTTCCGGTGTATATTTGATCACCAGATGTCTCTTGGCACCTTCACCGATCGAAACTGTTGATACATTCTTGAAATCCTGCAGATACTGATGGATCACTTTTCTCTCATCGTTTGGCATCGGATCGAGTTCACAGTCAACGTGAGTCTTTGATACGTTGATGGCTTCTCTTCTGGCGATAGCCTTGACTTTCTTGTATCGGTCTTCCTTGTAGTGGTTGACATCGACGATCACGGCGATCCTCTTCTTGAACGTTGCGTTTACGGCAGCCTTCAGAACAGTTGAGATAGCTCTTAAGGTCTGGCCGTTCTTGCCGATGATGATAGCGTTGTTTTCGGCATCAAGAATGACGCGATACAGCAGCTCATTTTCTCTGTCCTTATCCTTTTCAACGACGATCTCAATAGCTACACCCTGATTGAGTTCAGTGAAATAAGCTCCGAGATAATCGAAGATGAATTCCTTGACATCTTTTGAAGTGAAAGCTTCGATCGTCACTGATTTGTGAAGGCCGAAGATTCCGCCCTTTTCTTCTTCCAGAACGTTATATGTGATGTCTTCGACACGGCATCCCTGTTCAGTAGAGATGGCGTTCAATACTTCGTCTAGTGTTCTTCCTGTATACTGTTTCATATCTGTTCAGTCTCCTTGTGAGTCATCTTGTCTATTACCAGCGTCTTAATGATATTGACTAGTGAAGAAATGCAGTAATAGAGTGATACAGCTGTCGGGATCGAGAACATCGCAAATGCGACCATTGCCAGCATAGCGTATGTCATGCCCTGATTCGGCTGTTCAGGTTTCTTGTAGGTCTTGTGATGTTTCTCGGCTTCTTCTCTGCCGTGTTTTTCTGCAAGCCACTGAGGAATCTTGATCGAAATAAACTGGCTGATGACCATCAATCCAAAGATAACAAGGCAGACCCAGGACTTGCTTGCGATCGCTTCACGAGGTGACTGTGAAAGTGAAACACCCATGAAAGTCGCATTGGCTACAGCCACAGATCTTCTGACCGCATTGTACATACCGATCAGCAGCGGGAACTGAATGAATGTAGTAGCGATGGACGCAAGCGGATTGATATCGTATTTCGCATACAGCTGCTGCATCTCCATAGCCATGCGCTGCTGTGAAGCGTCGTCAGTTCTTCCTTCATACTTGGCCTGGATCTTCTGCATCTCAGGCTGGATCTCCTGCATTCTCTGCATCGCAATGTTTGACTTGAATGTGAATGCCAGAACGATAGCGTTTATGACGATCGTGACGATAGTGATCGCTAAGAAGATACCGGTACGCGGAGTAAGGAAGTTGATAGCCTGTGCCAGCGGATAAGTTATCAGTGCTGACAGGAATCCGTCATTCATGGCATCCGCGAAAGTAGTATCTAAAGTAATAAGTTCAGTTGAACTTGAACATCCTGTTAATACCAACGCTAAAGCTAAAACAGACAGTATTAATGTTAAGCGTTTTTTACTCATGGAACTCTCCTTTGCCATACTGTTATATTATAGCCTTTTTGATTAGTATTTCCAAATCATTTTTATTGGCCATAAAATCCCTTCCCAGATAGGATTTTCTGACGATGATGACGACATCCAGCGGGAAGGTTTCAAAATCGATTAATGCCCTGATCATCTCTCTGACCTGCCTTTTTATCCTGTTTCTTTGAACCGCATTCCCCAGTTTCTTGGATACGGAGATCCCCACTCTGGCATTGTCCATTTTCTTCGGTTCATAATACATGACGAAACAGGCACTGTTGCGGGAGTGCTTCTTTGAAATGATCGAAGCGAATTCTTCGTTTTTTCTGATACGATATGCCTTCTTCATAAAATAAAAGCCACCTTCGTGACTTTAATCTGATAACACCTTTCTGCCCTTGGCACGGCGTCTAGCTAACACTTTACGTCCACCTACAGTCTTCATTCTAGCTCTGAAACCGTGAACGTTCTGGCGTTTTCTCTTACTTGGTTGATACGTTCTTTTTGCTGCCATAATAAGCCACCTTTCCTCAAAATACTATTCAATTTTAGACAAAATAACAATAAATGTCAACAAGAGGAAAGATACTGTTTTCGCTATTTTCTGCCGATTTCCCTGTTTATGGCTCTGGCTGCACCATAGCTCGAGGTTCCGAGTTCAAAACTCAATCCGTGTCTTGTTTCCACGACCTTTCTGATGCCGATCTCATGGATCTTTTCGATCGAGATCTTTTCCGGATCGCGGATATCGATATTCAAGGTGAAAAGTCCTGAACCGGCATTGGTGATGTTTTCCTTTCCGCCGGCTGCCGCAATGAGATTTTTGACTGTTTCCTTGCCTGTACCGCTGTTGGTGAAATCAAAAGCGATGAAACGGTAGTAGAACATCGTCAGTGCAAACATGGCTGCAAAAGCGATAATTCCAACGATCAGGATGATCCTGATCGAAGAAAACAGGGATGCATTACGGATATTGATGATAAAATCCGCAAAACTGCCGGGCATGGCGATCGTCGTATTGGTGATCTTGCTGGAGAAGCCCAGGAATGCTTCAAAGTTTACCAGAGTTCCTGATATAAGGCCGATCAGAACGAGATATGCAACAAGCAGAAACGGTGATGTCGTCAGCATCAGCAGTTCTGATGGCAGAGGATTTCCGGCGATGATGGACAAGATGATGCCGCAGATAAAGATGACGGAAAATCCTTTTCTTTGTCTTATGTCAGACATGGAGAACAGTGTTCCCAGGAAGAATGCCGGAATCATGAACATATTGATGATATAGAACGGGGTAATGAATCTGCCGGCACCGACAAAGCTCGCATTGGAGTTTTTGAGATAAGCCCAGATATTGACATCGCCCAGCACGCTCTGTCCGGTCAAAGAGTTGGAATATGAACCGCCGGCCGAAGTGTACCAGAACGGATATCTGATGATGTTGTTAAGGCCGACGATCGAAAGAAGACGATCAACGACCGAATAGGCCCCGATACGCAGCGGATCCATCAGATCAGCGCTGATAAAACGTATTCCTCTTTGCAGATATGAAAAGAAGAAAGGATATACATAGGACACGACTATGCCCAGTATGAAGCAGAATATAAAGTTATAGATGATGCCTGCCGTATCTTTGGAAAAGATATTGGTGATCGAGAAATTGCTTCTGTGCCTTGAAAGGATGAAAGCCACTCTTGTTGAATAGGCAACCAGGAAACAGCCGATCATGCCTGTTTCAAGAGGCATTCTTGTTCCGGCAGGAATGTTGAAAACGGAGTTGATGCCGTAGCCTGATGAATAGGCCAGGCTGTTCATGGACTGATTGGCAAACAGCATCGTCGTTACAACAAACGTAAAATAGCCCACTAAAGCCATGACGACCGGCGAGGCATTGTTCGCCCTCTTGCAGACGATATTAAGCATGAAGATGATAGGCAGGTTCATGATGATTAGTTCGCCTATCCTCAAGGATAATTCCGCTAGAAACAGGATGATATTTGAACGGAAGGTATAGAAGACGTTGACGCTTTCGTTCTGTATCAGAAAACCGAAAGATATAAGCAGGAATCCGACATAGGCTACACGGATCGGTGTCTTACAGCTTTCATAGAGGTTCATAATCTTTTTCATACTCACAATTCTACTACAATTTTCACTTATAATGAAAATGAAGATAAAGCCTAATGAAAGCGGGAGAATAAAACTATGAAAACAATGATAATTGTAAATGACGGATTGGAAGAATGTGAAGCTCTGGTGACCTATGACCTTCTATTCAGAGCCGGGATCGATGTCCAGCTGGTAGGTTTTACAAAGGAGATCGTTTCATCCCACAAAGTCACTTTCAGATCTGATAAGCTCATCGATGAGATCGATCCTGATGAATATGAGTGTCTGATCCTGCCTGGCGGCATGCCTGGCACATTGAATCTGGAAAATGATGAAAGAGTGCAGAAACTGATCGACCTTTTCGTAAAGGAAGACAAATACATCTGCGCCATCTGTGCCGCGCCCTCGATCCTGATCCACAAAGGCCTATTAAACAACAGGAAATTCATCTGCTTCCCGGGATTTGAAAACGGACTTGTTCCGGAAAATGAAAAAGCTGTCCAGGATCAGAAATTCATTACCGGCAAAGGTCTTGGTGCAGCTTTTGAGTTCTCCTATCTGATCATCAAAAACCTCGTGAGCGAAGAAAAAGCCCGGGAAGTTCTTGCCAAGATCCAGTATTAATCCTTGAAAGCTTTCCTGGCCTGTGAGTGCTGCAAAGAGCGGGGAATATTATACAGCTTATCATTCACGATTATTCTGGCACCTGTCTGATGGAAAAGAAATCCGACATGTGCCTTTTTGCATTGTGCCTTGATATCCTTGACCCATTCAAAATCGATGACTCTGGCATCCATCCCCGATTCCCCTCCGACGGATACAAGATCGATCTTATCTATATATCTGCTCATATCGATACTTTCAAGCATCGGTTCAATCATCACGCCTTTTCTTTGAAGATCAAGATCAAGATATATCGGACATCTCTCATCAAAACGCTTCTGGTTCTCCATCGTACAATAGATGTAAAGGTTATGATAACTGCCTAGATCCGGAATGCATTCTTTGATCCTTTCAGGCCTTTTGGTTATGCACATGAAGCTGCAGTCACTTCTTTCTTTAATAAAACAAAGGACATCCTTGCGCCATGCGTCTGCTTCCTCAATGAAGAAATCCGAAGAAAAACACATCATGAATTCCGTTCCGCCGGGATATCTGTATTCACCGTTTCTTTTTCTTCTTACAGGCATATTGAAACTGGCGGTCTTATAGACGATGTTTGCGTCTTTGCCTATTGATTCATCGCGACGATAGACGTAGCAATGCATACAGCCTTCAGATTTTTTATGACAGCCATGCCAACAATTGTATGTCACTTCCATACTCTTATTTTATAATTTTATTAAGGAGAACCGTATGGATAGCAGATCATTTACCAAGAAGTACTACATCGACAGGCGTAAAGCCAATACCGTCAAGTGGCAAAGAGGAAGAAAACTGAACTGTTTGCCGTTATGGATCGCTGACATGGATTTCAAAGATGATGAAAGAGTCATTGAAAAGCTGAAGGAATTCATGGAGAAAGGCGATTACGGCTATGGCAATCTTCCTGAAGACTACTATGACGTTTTCATTGACTGGCACAAAAGAAGAAACAATGTCGAATACAGAAGAGACACTATAAGATTTACCAAAGGTGCCGTTGATGCCATGTATCAGGTGATTTATGCCCTGACAAATAAGGGTGACAGCATCCTGATCAATACGCCTCTCTATCCGCCTTTCAAGGCTTCCATAAAGCAGTGTGGAAGGAAGCCGGTCGAAGTAAGCATGATCGACAATGACGGATACTTCACTTTTGACTACAAGGCTATTGAAAGAAAGTTCAAAAGCGGCAGGATAAAGATGCTGATGCTGTGCTCACCGCACAATCCTGTCGGACGTGTTTTCAAAAAAGGCGAACTGGAGGAACTGTTCGATCTTTGTCACAGATATCATGTCCTGATCCTCTCAGATGAGGTGCATTCCGATATCATCATGCCTGATCAGGAGTTCATCCCCTCTCTTGCCCTAAAGAAATACCGGAATGAAATGATCTCGCTGGTTGCGGCATCAAAGAGTTTCTCACTGGCCGTCTTCAGTCATTGTCATGTGATAATCCCCAACAGGAAGCTTTTAAGGAAATTCATCGACTATCAGCAGAAGCATCATTCAGGATCGGTCAATGCATTCAACGCTTTGCCTACCTATTACAACTATATATATGGAGAACAGTGGCTCGATTCATTATGCAATGTCGTATTTGAAAACTATCAGTATTTCTCAAAGGAACTGAGTCCCTATTTTGAAATAAGCAATCTGGAAGGTTCGTATCTGATATTCGTCAATATCGGAGAATACAACAAGGATGAATCAGCTTCAAAATACCTGATCGAAAAATGCGGATTGCTGTGCAACGACGGAGAGAGCTTCGCCAAAGGATACAACAACTGGGTCAGGATCAATCTTGCCACTTCAATGAAAAACATAAAGAAGGCCGTTATGGCACTGAAAGGAATTATTGAACAATGATTTATTTTGACTTCAAGGACATCAGATTATCAAAACTCGGTCTGGGATGCATGAGACTTCCACTAAGGGAAGACAAAAGCATCGATGAAGACGAAGTGTTCGCAATGGTGGATTATGCCATTGAAAACGGCATCAACTATTTTGATACGGCTTATCCTTATCATGAAGGAAAATCCGAGATCGTCATCGGCAAAGCTTTAAAAAGATATCCGCGTGACAGCTTCTATCTGGCTGACAAATACCCTGGTCATCAGATCGCCAGTGAGTATCACCCTGACGAGATCTTTGAAAAGCAACTGCAGAAAACAGGTGTCGAT
>CADCPE010000147.1 GCA_902803275.1 uncultured Erysipelotrichaceae bacterium | reverse complement strand
TCCGGATACATGTAAAGGATCCTGATCCATCTGAAAGGAAGCCTGTCCAGCTGCTCAAGCAGTTCCTTCAATGCGAAGTGACCGTAGATATCATGGCCATAGTAGGTCGTATCCTGAGCGACGATATTCAGTTCCTTAACTCCTGCTTCAAGAAGCTGTTTAGCCTCCTTGACCAGATCCTCGATCGGATAGGAACGGCAATTGCCTCTGATCAAAGGAATGGCACAATAGGCACAGCGGTTGTCACAGCCGTCTGAGATCTTCAGATAGGCAGTATAGGAATTGTTGGCTAACTTGCGGGATCTGCCATAGGATGTCGTGAATCTGTGATCGAAGAGTTCTGAGAGCAGCTTCGGCAGTTTCGGATAATCTTCGATCTTCACAAACAGATCGACTTCCGGAAATTCCTTGAGGCAGTCTTCAAAATAGCGCTGAACAAAGCAGCCGGTAACGATCAGTTTCTTAAGTCTGTCGTTTTTGTATTCGGCTATTTCCAGAATCGTATCGATGGCTTCCTGCTTGGCACTGAGGATAAAGCCGCAGGTGTTGATCAGGATCGCATCGCATTTTTTCAGATCGTATTCATATTCAAAAAACGGATCGTCAAAAAGCGCGATGATGTTTTCTGAATCGACGAGATTTTTGGCACAGCCTAAAGAAATAAAACCTATTTTCATGAATTTACCAGCTCCGTGAGATTATTCGCCCATTTATAGCTGTTGTAGCGCTTCAGTGTCAGAAAGAATCTGACGACCTGTTCGATCTGGCACAGCAGTACAAGCGTCACAACATCTCTGATCCCCAGATACACACCGCCGAAAGCCAGCGGAATACCTACGGCATACATGATGCCCGAATCAAGCAGATTGTAGACCTTCGAATCCCCTCCTGCCTTGAGCGTACAGAACATGACGTAGGTGAAGACTCTTAAGAATGCCTTCAGTCCATAGACGAACAGCAGTTTCATGCAGGAGTCATAGATAAGAGGATCAGTTATATTATACAATTTCAGGAACGAAGGGCTTAGGATGACCATAAAGGCCCATAAAGCCAGGCCCACGGCAAACGACATGCCCAGATGATATTTCGATTCCTCTTTGGCCTGTTCGATGCGTCCCTGGCCAAGGAGCGTTCCGACAAGGATCGATACCGCTTCGCCATAGCCCCAGCAGATAAACAGAGCCAGTGAAAGGATCTCCGAACCTATATAGACAGCTTCCATCGAAGCTGTTCCCAGCATGCCGTACGCCTTATTGAAAAGCGACTGGCCAAAACCGAACAGGATCTCGTTGAAGCAGATCGGCAGGATCTTTCTGATGAACGGTTCGATAAAAGCTGCATCAAAATCAAACATCTCCTTTACGCCAAGGAAGAAGAGCGGACGATCTTTCAAAGTATATATGATCATGCCGATGCAGCAGATGATCTCCGTGAGCAGCGCGGCATAACCGGCACCTTTTATCCCCAGTTTGAAGACAAAGATAAACAGATAGTTGTTCAGAAGATTGAGGACTACATAGCAGGCAGACTCGATGAAAGTCAGTCTTGTTCTGTGCATGCACTGATACATCGTCTTGAAGGAGATCGTTACGCAAAGAAAAAACAGCGAAGGTACCGTCAGTCTCAGATAAGCCAGCGAATGCTCGACCAGAGAGACGTCATTGAGATAGAAAAGCAGGAATTCTCTGCCAAAACCGAAGACGGCAACATTCCATATGAACGCATTGATCAAAGAAAGGATGATGAAGACGCCCTGGGTCTTGGCCATGTTTTTATACTGTCCCGCTCCGAAAAACTGGGCGCCGAACAAAGCGGCACCTGCCTCGATGCCCCAGAGGAGATAGTTGTGCAGATTCAGGATGTTGTGGGCATTGCCGATAGCCGTGACCATCCCGATGGACGAGACCATGATCGAAGCGATGATGTTGCGGCCATTCAAAAGAAGCTGTGACATTGCACAGGGAAAAGCGATCCTGATGACTTTCTTGTAGAAATCTTCGTCTCCGATGTATTCTCTGATCTTCATATTTATAAAAGAAACAGACTTATTGGGTCTTGTCTCTCTGTTTCTGTTTGTATCTTTCTATTCTTTCTTCCTTGATCTTCTGCTGAATGAATTCCCTTCTTTTCCTGCGCTTGATCTTTTCGACCTCGCGGTTCTTTTTCTTCTTGTAGTTAGGTTTTACTTTTTCATTCTTGCGGTGCAGAGTCTTGACGATCTGTTTCTCTTCGACATCCGTTTTGATCTGTTTCTTTTTTGTCGGATTGCCGGCTTCTTTCCACTGGCCCTTCTTGAATTCTCTGGCCGTGAAATTGATGCCTTTCTTGTTCAGATCCCTTATCGCAGGAAGATCGGTCTCCCTGTATAAAAGATAACAGGTACCGTCTTTTTCGTTGCGTCCGGTCCTGCCGGCCCTGTGCATGTAGAACTGCAGCTGTTTCGGAAGGCCCATCGAGATGACGTGGGAGATGCCGTCGATATCGATGCCCCTGGAAGCGACATCGGAAGCGATCACATAACTGAACTTCTTGGCCTGCAGGTCCTTGATGGCTTTCTGCCTGTCTCTTGAATCAAGTCCGCCGTGGATCAGCAGAGCTTTGATGCCCTTGTCACTGAGATATGCGTATGCCTCTTCCGCTTCAGCCTTGCTGTTGGCGAAGATCAGACATACGTATGGTTTGAAGCCGGGCAGGATATCATAGACGACTTCCTTGTAGGATTTATGCTTGCAGTTGATCAGCACATGATTTATGCGCGGATCTCTTTTCTTGTCTTGGACTCTGATGATCTTCGGATTGTTCAGATATTTCCTGACAAAAGCATTGAGTTCTTCCGGGAAGGTTGCCGAGAAGCACAGAACTTCCGGGTCCTTGACCATATGGGAAAAGACGACATCGATATCCTCAAGAAAACCGAATTCCAGCGTCATATCCGCTTCATCAATAATGAACATCTGCACAAAGTCCACTCTCAAGGCATTGGATTCAAAAAGATCCTTGATCCTGCCCGGTGTGCCGATGACGATATGCGGCGTTCTTTCCATCTTGGAGATGGAACGTTTCTTGTCTGTACCGCCCGTCAGCATCTCGATGCGCAGATCCGGGAAGACTTCCTTCATCAGCTGGCAGTTCCTGTTGACCTGATAGGCAAGCTCTCTGGTCGGAACGGAAATGACGACCTGGGTCTTGTCCGATACCGGATTGATCTTCTCCATGACCGGGATCAGATAGGCATGGGTCTTTCCCGTTCCGGTCTTGGAAAGAGCGACCAGGTCCTTGTTCTTGCAGGTGTATTTCAAAACTTCAGCCTGTACGGCTGTCAGCTCACTGAATCCGTTAAGTTCGATAAACTGTTTTGTCGTGTCTTTCAATTTGATATCCATAGCACAATTTTAGCAGAATAGCCCCTTCTAACCAAGTTTTTGATTCATACATTATAATAATGGTATGGAAGTTAAAAGAGTCGTACCGAGCGGGTACTGCAAAGGCGTCGTCAATGCCATAAAACTCGCGAAACAGACGCGGGCCGAAAACCCTGATGAGAAGATCTATATTCTGGGCATGCTGGTGCACAACTCCTTTGTTTCTGATGAACTCGCATCGCTTGGCATCATCACTCTTGACGATTCAGTTGCAGGCAAGGAAGAGCTGCTAGACAAAGTCGATGAGGGCATCATTATCTTTACCGCTCACGGGATCAGTGACAGGATCAAAAACAAGGCGGCAGCCAAGGGTCTGAAATATGTCGATGCGACCTGCGTCGATGTTCTCAAGACCCAGAACATCATCAAGGAGCACCTCAAGGAAGGCTATCAGATCATTTACTTCGGCAAGAAGAAGCATCCGGAAGCCGAAGCGGTCCTTTCCATATCTGACAGGATCCATCTGGTCACGGATGAAAAGGATCTCGAAGCTCTGGATCTGAAGGAAGATAAACTGTTTCTGACCAATCAGACAACGATGTCCTATCTGGAGCTTAAGGATCTTATAGAAAAGGTTAAGCAGATCTATCCGCAGACAGTCGTTCAGCAAGAGATATGCAATGCCACCTCGTCAAGACAGGAAGCCATCGCAAAGCTCACGGATTGCGATCTTCTCTATGTCGTAGGTGACAGCAAGTCCAACAACACCAACAAGCTCGTCGATATCGCCAGAAAACAGGGCATCAGAAAAGTCCTGCTCATACACAGCTATAAAGATATCGACAGAAACGATCTTGCCGATGTTGAAAAGGTCTATGTGACGGCAGGTGCTTCGACCCCGCCGCTGCTTATCGATGAGGTCATATCGTATCTAAAGGAAGCCGAATGAAAAGATCACCTGGAGTGATCTTTTATTCTGCCTCATACTTCACATCAAGCTTGAAGTATTCACTGTGGATCTTGGAGAAATCCTGGTTCTTGAACTGGGTGAAGATATACAGCGTAGTCTCAGGCTTGCTGGAAACACCTGAAGCGATGACACCCTTGGTAAAGCCCTTGGCCGCATTGGCCTGATTGGGGATCATGTTGTACTGCATCTCTTCAAAGATACCTACGTTGGCGGCCATTTTGCTCATGTAGTCGACACCTTCTTCAATAGCCAGAAGTTCGATATCATACATGGCGATGCGCGGATTGTCGATCGTTATGTAGTAGCGGTATCCTTCGTTTATCCTGGCCATCTCCACACTGATGTCATAATAGTTTGAAGAAACAGCGAAATTCTCATGTTCCCTGATCAGCTCAATGATGTTCGCATAGCGTTCATTGACATTGGCTTCCTTCTTCCCGGCATTGGCGCATCCGCCCAGGATCAGAAGCAGTGTTAATATCAGTAATGCTTTTTTCATATCAGAACTCGACTGCGTAGTAGTACTTTTTGCCTTTTTTGATAATGGTCAGTTCCTTATTGAACGCATCATCCTTTTTAAGAGTACAGCCAAGATCCGTTACCTTTTCGCCGTTTACGGAAATTGATGATCCGCTTATCAGGTCTCTTGCTTCCCTGTTGGACTTGCAGGCACCGATATTTACCAGCGTATTGATCAGCGGCGCGCCATCCTCGATCTTTGTTCTTTCCAGATCGGCAGTTCCCTGCTTAAGTTCATCATAAGTCAGTTCCTTGAGATTACCCTTGAAGAAGGTATCTGCGATCTTGACGGCCGAATTGTAGGCCTCTTCGCCATGCAGGAACGTGATGACTTCTCTGGCAAGCGCCTTGTGAGCTTCACGCAGTTCCGGATGTTCACTGTTGGAAGCCTCCAGTCTTTCGATCTCTTCCCTGCTCAGGAAAGTCAGGAATTTGAGATAATCGATGACCTTGCTGTCTTCGGAATTGATGAAGAACTGATACATCTCATATGCCGAAGTCTTGTTTATATCAAGCCAGATGGCTTTGCCGTTGGTCTTGCCGAATTTTGACCCGTCGGACTTTGTAAGCAAAGGCATCGTAAAGCCAAAGACCTCCTTGCCCAGTTTCTTTCTTACCAGTTCGATACCGGCAGTGATGTTGCCCCACTGGTCCTGACCGGCTACCTGCAAAGTGACGCCTTTATTCTGATAGAGCCACATGAAATCATAGGCCTGCATCGTCATATAGGAGAATTCCGTATAGGTGATACCTTCATCAAGTCTTCTTCTGACGATATCTTTGTTCAGCATATAGCCGACATTGAAGTATTTGCCGACATCTCTTAGCCATTCAATGTAGCTGAAATCCTTGAGCCAGTCATAATTGTTTACAACTTCAAAACCGAAGATCTTTTCCGCCTGAGCCTTCAGACAGCTGAAGTTGTGGTTGACTTCCTCAACAGTGATCATCGGTCTTTCGGCATCCGGTTTAGGATCACCGATAAGTCCGGTACCGCCGCCGACCAGAAGCACAGGATTATGTCCCGCATCCTTCAGTCTCTTGGAAATAAGAAAAGACGAGAAATGACCGATATGCAACGAATCACCGGTAGGATCGGTACCGATATAGAAAGTCATTCCGCCTTTGTTTAACAGATCTTTCAGTTCCGGGGAAGACTCATCCTTGATCAGTCCACGCCACTTTAATTCTTCATATATACCCATAATCAATCTTTTGTTGTTGCCTTAGGCGAATAGATCGCGTTGAGGCATTTCTCCTTTTCTTCTACCTGTTCATCCTTCAGCATCTTGGTCATCAGACGCATGGAAATAGCGCCGAGATCATAAGCCGGTACGACATATGAGCTGATCTCTGGACGTACCGAAGAAGTGTACTTGCTTTCGTTCATGCAGATGAGTTCCATGTCTTCCGGGATCCTGATGCCGTGTCCCGTTGCCGCATTGAGAGCTGCCAGCGCCTGGGAGTCTCTGTTGGCGACGAAGACCTTGTTTTTATGAGACTTGAAGTATGACTTCAGGAATTTGTATGTTGAACGGTTGTCTTTTGAAACTTCGATATAGCCTTTGTATTCCTTGCCGAATTTTCTGAATGCTTCTTCAGCACCGGTACGCATCAGTTTGGATACGACATCGTTGCGGTGATCCTGTAGGATGGCGATATCTTCGATGCCCTTCTGCAGATAGGATTCACAAAGTTCAAAGACGGCTTTCTTGTAATCAACAAATACCGAACAGATGTTGTCTGATGAAACGCGGTTGCACATGACGACCATCGGAATATTGTATTCTTCAAGCAGCTTGACCGAATCATCGAGATCCTTGTCGGCGTAGATGATGACGCCGTCGACTCTGGCCTTGATCACATCATCGATGATCTCCTTGATATCAGTGACGCCTTCGGTGATGGTGTGCAGGTATACGGAGTAGTCATAGATCTTGGCGACATCACACAGACCGTTGATCACGCGCCCTGAAAAAGATATGGAAGTTGATGGTATTATCAGGCCGACAGTCGTCGTCTTTGACAAAGCCAGGCCCTGAGCTATGGCGTTTGGACGATAGCCGAGCTTGTTGATGGCTTCCTCAACTCTTTTTCTGGTCTCTTCCTTAACTACGCTTGATCCGTTTATGACACGGGAAACGGTTGCTAAAGATACATTCGATTCTCTTGCTACTTCATAGATCGTTATTTTTTTCATTTACGTACCTCATCAGGCCGCAGCCAGTCATTAAGCACCTCAAGTGCTTTTATAGTGACTTCACTTCTTTCGGTTGCAGCATGCTCTTCTTTCGGAACAGTCTGCTGTCTTTCAAAATGCTGAAACTCCTCCTTGCGATCATCGATCAGTTCTTCGATATCGTCTTTGGTTTCG
>CADCPE010000146.1 GCA_902803275.1 uncultured Erysipelotrichaceae bacterium | reverse complement strand
GGCAGTTTTCCCTTGGCTTTCTTCGGCTTGTAGACGTCTAGCTTATTCCACGTACGGTTTTTCCCATAAAGGATATCGTCAAAACGAAGTATTCCTTTAGGCGTTTTCAGACCAAAATCGCGGATATCATCACTTTTTTTGAATTCTCTTTTGAGCCTTTCGCTTAATGCAGACATTGCAGATCCTCCTCAATAATATTTTACTTTTCTTATCGACATTTGACATATCCTGATTATTATCCCCACATGTTTCCGAACAAGTGTTATAATCAAACATGGTATGAAAAAGAATCTTGCAAATTTTATTACATCTATCAGACTTGTCGGAGCTATCTGCCTGTTATTCACAGAGACTCTGAGCAAGCCGTTTTTTATCATATATGTGATCAGCGGCATTACTGATGCATTGGATGGTTTCGTTGCCCGCAAGCTGAATATCGTTTCTGATTTTGGCCGCAAGCTCGACAGTGTATCTGATCTGCTTTTCAGCGGTATCATGCTGATAAAGATCTTCCCGATCCTTTTGGCTAAGACTCCTTCCTATATTCCGATCCTGATCTATATCGCTGTCGGGATCAGAGCATTATGCTACATCTTTGTCGGCATCAGATTCAAGAAGTTTTCAAGTCGTCATACGATCTACAACAAGATCATTACGGGCATGATGTTTTTCCTGCCTTTCATGACACTGACTGATTATCTGACACCTTACTGTCTGGCGATCCTGGCAGTCGGATTCTATTCTAATTTTGATGAGATCATGTATATAAGAAAACGCCTATCTGAATAAGGCGTTTTCACCGATCTTTCGATATTCAATATTGTTGTAGTCTTCAAGATGGTATTCACCATCATACGAGATCACCGTTATCGAGGCATTGCCTACCAGGCCTTCCTGCTTCTTTTCAGGGAACAGCTTGTGTACTGTTATCGCGATCGCCATACTGGAAGTGGAAATAAGGATATTTCCCTTTTTATTTTCCGAAATAATCATTTCAAGACCTTCAGAGAATCTTTTCCAGGTCTTTTCTATCCCTTCAGTCTGTCCGGTATCATCATTTGTGAATATCTTGTCAGCGATCTGTATATCGCTGTAGAAACGATACAGTCCTTCATAGCCGGCGTATTTCTCACCAAGTTCCAGATACAGCGGATTCAGCATATCGAAATATGATCCACCCTGAAACTTGCCGTAATTCATTTCCCTGAAATGGTAATCGGTAATGATCTGCGTTTCGAAGCTGTTGTGACGAAGAAAAGCCTTGGCGGTATCGATCTGTCTTTTGGCATCACCAGAGTAGACTTTTTCAAAACGGGTATCTTTTAAACCGTATCCCGTACATTCAGCCTGATAGATCCCTTCTTTGGTCAAAGGTGAATCGTTCCAGCCCTGGACGATCTCATCTTCGTTGAATTGTGTTCTGCCATGTCGCAGTAAATATAGTTTCAACATCAAATCTATTATAGAATATAGACATGGTTAAAATCGGAATTATCGATTTCGTCAGTACGTTTTCAAAGTACGTGGAAGAAGCTGTCACCAAGGCTGGTGCACAGTATGACGTCTTTGAACACGATGCCGATATCGAGACACTTAAGAATTATGACGGCTTCATCTTTACAGGTAGCCCGGATACTGTCTATGAGGGTGGCAAACAGGCTGACCCCAGAATATTCGATCTGAATAAACCGATCCTGGGGATCTGCTACGGACACCAGCTGATCCACTACATGCTTGGCGGAGAAGTCAGAAGATCGAATACTCCTGAACAGGGCAATTTCTATTTTACGGAAAGCAGGCCCTCAGCATTGTTTAAAGACCTGCCGAAGATCCAGCAGGTCCATATGTCGCATTTTGATGAAGTTACAAAGATGGCGGAAGGATTTGAAAACCTTGGTTCTACTCGAAGATGCAGGATAGGAGCAACACAGAATGTAAAGAGGAAACTGTACACCGTTCAGTTTCATCCGGAAGCTCAAGGAAATGATTATGGAATAGAGATTTATAAGAACTTTATGGAGATTGTTGAAAATGAAAAGAATCATTAAACTGTGCATTGTGTTGTTCATTGTCCTCACTATGTTTGGCTGCCAGAAACAGCAGAAACAGACCGAAGATATCTACATCGTATTCACATCCGATGTCCACTGCGGTTTTGAAGACAATCTAACCTGGCCTTCACTCAAGGCTTATGTGAATTCTTTGAAGAAGGAACACAATGATGTTTTGCTTGTAGACTGCGGAGACTATCTGCAGGGCGGAACGTATGGAACGCTTTCTAAAGGCCAGTATGTAGTCGATCTGATGAATCAGATGGGCTATGACATCATCACGATAGGCAACCATGAATTTGATTATGGAGTTGACAGGCTTGCGGAAATGATGAAGCAGCTTGATGCCGAGATCATCCTTTCGAATGTCAAATACAGCGGAAACAGGGAAAATATCTTCAAGGATACTCCTGAATACGCGATCAGAGAATTGAATGGCGTCAAGGTCGGTTTTGTGGGGATTCTGACTCCTTTGACTCCTACTTCTTCAACTCCTTCATATTTCGAGGAAGACGGAAAACTCGTCTATGATTTCTATTCAGGAGACAATGGCCAGGAACTTTATAACAAAGTCCAGGAAGTAGTTGATGAAGTCAGGAAACAGGGTGCTAAATATGTTGTGGCTTTATCCCACATGGGATCAAGCGCCAAAGTGGATGCCTTTACTTCGATCGCGATGATCGCCAATACCGAAGGCATTGACGTCGTATTCGATGGTCACTCACATTCGATAATCGTTGAAGATAAATATCCAAATAAGAATGGCGAAGATGTGATCATGTGCTCAGCCGGAACAAAACTGGAAGATGTGGGAACGCTCGTTATCGATACCGATGGCAATATGACAACGATGCTGATGTCCGAATATGCCGAAAAGGATCAGGATACCATCAGCAAGCTGCAGGAGATAAACGACAAAATGAATGTTCTGCTATCCGAGAAGGTGGCTGAATCCGATTTTGATCTTGCGATCGCCGATGAAGAAGGCATAAGGATGGCCCGTACAAGAGAGGTCAATCTCGGTGACCTGTTTGCGGATGCCTTCCGTTATGCGACCAATGCGCAGATCGGTTTCGTCAATGGCGGAGGCGTAAGAGCCACAGTCAAAGCCGGTGAGATCACCTACGGCGATCTTCTGGAAGCTTCACCGTTCCAGAATACGCTTGGCTCGGCCTATGCGACTGGTCAGCAGATCCTCGACTTCCTGGAGTATAACAGTATGGTTGTCGAGAAGATCTACAAGCTTGATGGAAAAGCAGTGGGAGAAAAAGGCAGCTTCTCGCAGGTCTCAGGACTTAAATATACGATCGATACTTCAGTGCAGTCTGCAGTCGTGCTGGATGAAAACAATATGTTCAAAGGTTTCAGTTCTGATGACAGACGCGTCAAGGACGTCTATGTCCTTAAAGGTGATGAGTATGTACCGATAGACAAGGATAAGACCTATGTTGTCGGATCTTCAAGCTATATACTGTTTGAGCCGGGAGATGGCAACAACATTCTGAATGATTGTGAAACGATCATCCGTGAAGGCATGATCGATATTGAAGCGATCGTTGATTATGTCAAGCAGTTCGGCGTTGAACAATACCGCACTACCGGTGATCGCATTACCATAGAATAATGATAGAATGTAATCAGGAGGTGCTTTACGATGAAAGTTAAAGACATTTCTCCTGATTACAGGTATAGATAATACCTGTTAGATATACGCAAGTGATGACTCACTTGCTTTTTTATGGCAAAAGATCGACGATAGAAATATGATCAGAAAAGCAATCCTCGATGATGTCTCCAGGATCGCGGAGATCCTGGTGTTTGTAAAAAGGATCAAATTCCGTCCGATCTTTCAGGATGACGATTATTCTTTCAACACCCTTCAGGTTCTGAAGGTCGCCAAAGAGTACAGCAAGCCGGAGATCCTAAACAACATTTATGTCTATGATGACGGGATCGTTAAGGGCCTGATCCATATCGAGGGAAAGGAAATAAAGGAACTGTATGTTGATCATTTCTTTCAGGATCAGGGAATAGGTTCCAGTCTGATCGAATTCGCCAAAAAGGAATTTGACGTGGATTTTCTCTGGGCAATAGAGAAGAATACTGATGCCTTGCGTTTCTATGAGGCCCATGGGTTTTACCTCAGTGACATAAAAAAGTTTGAAGAAGGTACGACTGAATATTTGGTGATGATGAAAAGGAAAGGCAAATAAAGGAACTCTGACGAGTTCCTTTTGAAATAGCTATTCTGTTCTTAATGCGACTACCGGATCTTGCTTGGCGGCTTTCTTTGAAGGGATGAAACCGGCAATGATCGTCAGAACTACCGCTATGATCACCAGCGAGATGGCGCCCTGCGTAGGGAGTACGGCATTGACATCATAATTATCGGTAACGGTATGAATGATCCTGTTGATAAGCGGTATTGCGGCATAGGTGAATCCGATGCCCAGGATCCCCGAAAGCAGGCCGATAATGAATGTTTCGGCCGAGAAGATCGAAGAAATATTCCTCTTGGAAGCACCCATAGCTCTCAGGATACCGATCTCCTTGGTCCTCTCCATGATCGATATCAGGGTTATGACGGCGATCATGATTGAAGAAACGACCAGCGAGATCGACACGAAGGCGATCAGGACATATGTTACGACATCGACGATCGTCTTGACCGAAGACATCAGCAGGCCTGTAAGGTCCGTATATCTGAGCCTCATGTCTTCATCAGCATTTCTGTTGTATTCATCCAGCAGATTCAGGAACGATTCTTTTGAATCGAAATCCTTGAAGTAGATGCTGATGGATGAAGGATCGTCTGTATCCTGATAACCCAGATTTATAAGATTGTTGGAATATGAAGCATTCGAACTCGTCAGCATGGAAGACATGAGCCT
>CADCPE010000145.1 GCA_902803275.1 uncultured Erysipelotrichaceae bacterium | reverse complement strand
GGGGCAGGAGTAGTGATCATGCCCGGGATCACCATCGGCAAGAATACCGTCATCGGCGCCGGAAGCATCGTCACAAGAGATATCCCGGAAGGCGTTATTGCCGTAGGCAATCCCTGCAAAGTCCTAAGAGAAGTATCGGAAAGAGACAAAGAATACTACTATAAGAACGAAAAAGTAAGCGACTGTTTCTAAGAAGCTTCAATTTGAAATAATAAACAATATTAAAATTCGTAGCAGACAATGTGTACTATCACATAATTCCTACGAATTTTTGTCATATGATCACAAAAACGGCACGTATTTTTGTAGAAGAAAGCACGATCTGTTTTATTGAAAAACGGCAATCGTGATTGCCGTTTTGTTACTTTGTTCTATCTTCTGTCTGAACGCCTGTTGTGAGTTGGCTGCTGATAGTATTTCTCTTTTTCTTTATACATCGCTTCATCAGCGAGTTTTTCCAGTTCTTCGATCGTGGCATCAGGATGATCCTTGTGTGATGCGTAGCCAAGGGAAATGGATACTTCATTGATGAGATTGCCGCGCCAGTCTCTGGCAAGTTCGCGGATCCTTTCCAGTATCGGTACAACATCGTCACAGTAGACGATCGCGATGAACTCATCACCGCCGGTACGGTAGATCTTTCCGTTATGTTCAATGCCCAGCGTCAGACATGAGGCAGCTGCTCTTATCAGCTCATCTCCGGCCATGTGTCCGAGGTTGTCGTTGGTGTTTTTAAGACCGTTGAGGTCAGCGGAAATGATGACCAGATCATCTTTGATGCCTTCCTGCCTGATGGCATCGATATCTTCCTCACAGCAGCGTCTGTTGAACAGCCTGGTCAGTTCATCAGTTCTTGATATGAGGATCAGCTTTTCTTCACGTCGTTTGTCAGCATCGATGCTTTGAACAGTGTAGATCACGACAGACGGTTTTTCAGAGATGTCACCGTTGATCCTGATGTACTGAGCTCTGAACCAGCCGATCTTGTTGGAAACAAATTCACCGGAGATGCTGTTGCGGCCGACCAATCTGGTTGGTACAGTCGAAATGTTGGTGAAGTTCCAGAATTCATCGACCATGTTTACATCGATACTGTCCCTTAGACCCTGGACAAGATGCGTATGATCCTGTCCCGGTGCGATGTCTATCTTATGAAGCTCGTCGGTATTCAGCAGCATTTCCGTCGATGCGGAAAAATCAATGAGATTGACGTAATCATAGATCTTGGCCATTGAAGCAAGTATGCTCAGCTGCTCGTCATTTCTATCCTGCTGAAGGAGTATCTCTTTCAGATAATTGCGCATGTTTTCAGAGAGCTTGGTGACCGAATCGCCAAGAGCACTTACCTCATTGTTGATATCAAAGTAAGGAGCGTTGTATATCAGATCATCCGGATCCTTGGAACCGGCCGTCTTGTTTGCGTAATCGGTAACGCTTCTTTCAAGAGATCTGATCGGCTCAGTTACATTTGAATTCATCCAGGTCATCAGGATTATGAGGAACAGTATACCGCAGACGCTGACCGCCAGAACACTGATGAAGATGTTGCGATATATGGATGCATTGAGGTCATCTATCGAAATATCGACACAAAGCAAGGCAAAATGTTCACCGGAAGAATCGATAAGAGGCCTGAACAGGGTATAGTCAACTCCCCATTCAGACGGATTCTCGGCAAAGACATCCTTATCGCCGCGCAGGATCTGTCTGAATTCCTCGGTTGTTTCCGCGTCGTACCATCCTTCCTCGGCATCGCCAAGATGAAGGACCATGTCGGGCTCGTTTTCTTTTTCATAGGTCGAATTGCCGGTGCAGATCTCGACGACCGGAGCCTTTTCTTCCGGACCCAGTATCTGCATGATGTATATGTAGTGCACATCATTGTAGTTGTCGATCATTTCATCCAGGAAGGCCTGGAATTTTTTATATGTTTCGGATTCCACGTAGGTCTTGGCGCATTCCGACATGTCATCCTTGTCAATATGTATCTCCACATAATCCGCAACAGCAGTAAGCTGCTTCTCATAACGGTCAAACATGGCCGTGGTATAGATCCTGTAGATGACAAAAGAAAGCACAAAGCACAGGAAAACAATAAACGCGAAAGCGGTTATCAGGATGTTTTTGCTTAATGATACATAAGGTTTTTTAGGCCCGTTTGCCTGTTTATTCACAAATTTATTATGACACAAGAAAATAAATCGAGGAATATTTTTGAAAAAGAACAGCAATTAATATTGATTAAATATAAAAAAGACAGAGTTTTAAGGGAATATCAACAGATCATAAGATACAATAATAATAAGAAAACTCTTTGTCAAAAAGGAGAAAAATATGAAATTCAAATTCAATCGCAACATCATGGAGTTATATCTAAAGCTGCTTCCTGTGCAGATCTTCATGAGCATTGCCAACAGCCTTAGCGGTATCGTCAATGGTCTGATCATCGGTAATACTCCACCGACAACAGCCATGATCGCCCTTGGTCTGACGACACCGATGACCAATATGCTGGCGGCACTGGCAACGATCGTTTCCGGAGGAGCGGGCATCCTGTGCGGAAAGTTCATGGGAAGAGGCGAGACCAAGAAGGTCAATGATGTTTTCTCCAATTCGATAATAATGCTGGTCGTTTCAGGAATAGTGATGACTGTAATAGGCTTTACGTTTGCATCGCCTCTGGCAACTCTTCTTGGTGCCAATGCCGAAACGATCAACGAAACGACAGCCTATATCCGCGGTATGGCGTTAGGAATCCTGCCGTTGCTGCTGATACCATGTCTGATGACTTTCTTGCAGATGTGCAACAAGTCAGGCATTTCGCTTACAGCGACGATCCTGCTGGCGATCTTTAACGCTTCGTTCTGTCTGGCAAATATCTTCATCTTTAATGGTGGCGTGTTTGGCGTATCTCTGGCTACATCTTTGAGCCGTTTGGCAGTTGCCGCTTTTATCGTCATATATATCGTCCTTAAGAAGGATCTGGTCAATTTCGATGCCAGCAGCTTCGATCTGAACATGTGCAAGGAGACCATCATACTTGGCTCTCCTGCCTCTTTAGCCGGTATCCTTTATTCGGCAAGAAACGTCTTCATCAACAAGTATGCTATGCAGGTCGGCGGCAATACGGCAGTCAATGCCCTGGCGATCCTGGGCTCATGCGGCGGCCTGTTCGATGCATTCAACATCGGTGTTGGCAGTGCGCTGTCGATGCTGGCAAGCGTCTTTGTCGGCGAAAGAGATTCAACTTCCCTCAAGGAACTCATGCGCATCACGATCTTTGTCGGCTGGATGCTGTGTCTGTTGAAGTTTATTGTCGTCTATCCGTTTGGCAGGCAGATCGCCATGCTGTTTGGTGGTGAAGGCAATGTCATCGAAGAGACCAACAGACTTTTGATCTACTATACATGGAGTGCGCCGTTCAACATGGTCACGCTCACCTTCATGGGTGCAAACCAGTCTTTAGGCAGAGTTGCCTATTGCAACGCCCTGTATGTGGGCAACTGTATCATTACGCCGTTTATCTGCTGTGCCTTCTTGACAAAACTTATCGGTATCGATGCGATCTGGGGCTGCTACATGTATGCTGAAATAGTAACGCTGATCATCATGTACATCGTGGCCTGCATCAATAAAAAAGGCTTGGCCAGAAACCTTGATGACATGCTGCATCTCGAAAAGGGCTTTGAAGCCGAAGCCAAATATTCGATGGAGATCGATGATATTGAAGAAGTCATATCAGTATCAAGAGGAATCGAAACACTGTGCAAAAACAGCGGCATCGACAACCGTCGAAGCATGATGGCAGGACTGTGCATGGAAGAAATGGCAGCCAACATCGTCGAGCACGGTTTCAAGAAAGACAAGAGAAAAGACCACAGCATCAACATCTTTGCCTGTGTGGAGAACGATGAGGTGCTGCTGAGATTAAGAGACAACTGTGTCAAGTTTGATCCACATACCAAACTGGAGATGTATACAAATGATGATCCGACCAAGAACGTCGGAATAAAGATGGTATCAAAGATCGCTAAAGAGATGAATTACCAGACCACCTTTGGCATGAACGTTCTTACTATAAAACTATAGAAAGGTGAATATTGATGAGTAACGAAAGATACAGAAAACTGGTCCTGCTTCATTCCAATGATATGCACGGAGATTTCCTGGCTGAAAATGTTTCCGACGAACTGGTCGGCGGTGTTTCCATGCTGTCAGGATATATCTCCAAGGTCAAGGAAGAAGAAGAGAACGTCATCTATTGCGTAGCGGGTGATATGTTCAGAGGATCGGTCATCGACTCTGAATATCTTGGTTACTCAACCATCGAGATCATGAACATGCTCTCACCGGATGTCGTCACGATCGGCAACCATGAAACGGACTACGGTCTTTCGCATCTGCTGTTCATGGAAAAGTGTGCAAAGTTTCCGATCATCAACGCCAACCTTTATATAAAGATGAACGGCAAGCGTCTGTTTGAACCTTATCATATCGTCGAGATCGACGGCATGAAGATCCTGTTCATCGGCATCCTGACCGAAGAGGTCATGAATTCAGCCTCTACGGAAAAGATCGTCGGATCCCTGGTCGACATCTCTGATGCCGCCAAGGAGATCGAAAAGATCTGCAATGCCTTCAACGGCATCGACATTGATTTCACCGTTCTGCTGACTCACATTGGATTTGAAAAGGATAAGGAACTTGCGGCCTCGCTAAATCCTGATCTGGGGATCGATGTCATCATCGGCGGTCATTCTCATACCTATCTTAAAGAACCTTGCAAGGTCAACGATATCCTGATCGTCCAGGCCGGTGTGGGAACAGACCAGATCGGACGATTCGATATCATAGTGGATACCGATACCAATTCGGTAGCTTCCTATAAATGGGAATCCGTACCGATCACCTCGGCCAACTGTCCGGATGATCCTAAAATGACGGAACTTGTAAATGAACTTAAGAGTTCGACCGATATGAAATACGGCCGTACCATCAGAAGATTGAATCATGCGCTTAAGCATGAAAGCAGATATAAACAGACTGAACTGGGCAATTTCTTTGCGGACCTGCTGTCAGAAGCTTCATCGTGTGACCTGGTCCTTCTGACTTCGGGTTCTATCAGGGTACCTAAGCTTGGTCCGATCATCACGCTTAAAGACATGATGGAGGCTTTCCCGTATGACGGCAATTTCATGTGCATAAAAGTCACAGGGAAACAGCTGAAGGACATGATCAGATTCATCTGCCGTGATGAGGTCTGGAAAGGCGATGCTCACGAATTCTATCAGGTTTCCGAAAACTGGAACATTACCTATGACAGGAAGACTCATGAGATTGTAAAGATGCAGTTCAACGGCAAGGAAGTTGAAGACGATCAGATCATCACTGTCGGAATACAGATCTATGATTACAACAACCTCAAGCAGTTCTTCAATATCAGCGTTGAAGAAGTAAGTGCCAACGGCAAGCCTCGCGTCATCGCTACCTCATTTAAAGGAACGCTTTATGAATACCTCGAAAACAGCGATGCTCTTCCGGCTTATCCGGCAAAAGACAGACTGGTAGTATTGGATTAGGATAGCTTATATTAAAGATACTAGACAGCCTCGTTTTGAGGCTGTTGTCATATATCATATATAATTTAAACGTAAACAAAAAGATCAGGAAAGGCGAACGATTTGTATAAATTTGATGAGAAATTCTGTATTGAATCATTCAGGAAGCTTCTGGAAGTAGACAGTACCACCGGGCAGTATGTCAAGATCCAAAAGCTGATCACGGAAATGATCAAGGGCCTCGGCTATGAATGCAGGATCACCCATAAAGGTGGTGTTTTGGTCGATCTGGGCGGAGAGGGAGATCCTTTGGTCATAACGGCTCATCTTGATGATATCGGTCTGATGGTCCGTCATATCAATGATGATGGTACCCTCAATGTCTGTCCGGTAGGAGGTCTTTTTCCTTTATATTGCGTAACAGAAAATGTCAGGGTCCATACCCGCGACGATGATGTATATACCGGGACCATCTGCCGTATCCCGAATTCGCTTCACGTAACGGAAGATGAGCTGACTATGGTGCTTCCGGATTTCAGAAAGAATGTCTG
>CADCPE010000144.1 GCA_902803275.1 uncultured Erysipelotrichaceae bacterium | reverse complement strand
TTGCGATTATTCCTGCTTTCTTTCTGTTACTGATCCTTTCTGTCGTTTGTGATCCTTTTATAGAGTTTTTTAAAACATGCAGCATCAGGATCAAAGTAATATCGTTGCTCAGCGCAATAGGTATCAATTACAGTACCTGGTTAATAATGAGGTATTATCCGTATGTGTTTGGCGGAAACTGTTTTATTTTCCGTACTGTCTTTATGATTCTTGGAATACCTTTTGTTACTGCCGCATGTATGCTTTTCTGGAGCAGGTTGGAAGTGCTGGTCCGTTCAGTTTTTTCTTCGATCGATTTCAAAAAATGGGAACTGATAGTTTATGCTGTCGTATTTCTTATAAACTGTGTGCTCATAACTGTCAGCTTTTTGTCGAGCAGAGCGTTTACAGGTATGAACAATCAGCCGGACATCATATATACCAGTGATTCAACTTCGCTTGTAAAATTCAATGCGTATATTCTTTTAGACCATCCTGAGAATGATATACGTCAGCCTCTATTTGGTGTTTTCTCGGCACCTTTAATGGGAATACCTTGTCTTATAGGTAATTTGATTCCGGGTATTCCTATGGCTGTTGTCCTTGGCTATGCTCAGCTTTTTCTTTTGATCTTTACGACATTTGTATTGTCAACCCAGCTTAAACTTAACCCTGTCCAAAGAACATGCTTCTTCGTCTTGGTGTCAGCTACTTATCAGTTCCTTTTGTTCTCGATTATGCTTGAACAGTATATTACCGCTTATTTTTGGCTTGTTATGACGATCTGTTTTTTCAATAAAGAGAAGACTGTTAATACTCTTTCCGTTGCGGCAGGCGGAACACTTCTTACAAGCGGAGTGCTGGTCCCGTTTGTTTTCCTGCCTAAGAAGTTCAACTTTGACGGCTTTTTTTCGTTGTTGAAGAAACTTCTTGGGTTCGGCGTGGATTTCGTACTCGTTATGGTGATGATGGGCCGCACACACATCATCTTAAAATCCATAGACAATCTCGTTCTCTGTTCCGTATACACAGGTGAGTCTGTAGGACTGTTTAAACGTATTTTGCAGTATTTCAACTTTATTGGAAGCTGTTTTATTGCTCCCGCAGCTGAAGTTCAGACCTATGAGGATAATCTTTCTTCCTGGCAGATGTCGGAAGTTGTTTCCGTAAATCTTTTGGGAGTTATCGTATTACTCATTTCGCTGGTATCATTCTTCATTACAAGAAAAGACAAAATATCAAAGTTTGCTCTCGGATGGATGCTGTACTCTTTTGTTATTCTCGTATTGGTCGGATGGGGTACATCTGAAAATGGTCTTATTCTGTATGCGCTGTATTTCGGTTGGGCATTCTTTGTGCTTGTCTTTAATTTGCTAAAATCTATCGAAAACAAAATGAAAGCAAAATGGTTAGTTCCGATTTGCACTGTTATTTTGTCAGGACTCATGCTGTTTTATAACATTCCGGCGATTTCAGAACTGGTTAAGTTTGCAATTGCCGCATACCATGTTTGATTATAGGGAAACTGCAGAGATGAGTCTGTCACAGTACAGGATCAGTATCATAACTACAGCATAAATCACACCCATAATTATCAGGAGCTTATCGTGGAACAGAACTTCTGTAGGATCACCGTCGGATGTTTCTTTCTCGATATCCAGGCAGTATTTAAGCGTAATCAGTAAAACGAGAGGGACAGTAATGATCTTAAGATTAGTTTTGCTGTTATCCGTGCTGCTCAATGCCCATAACGAATAGAATGTATTTGCCATGGTAAGACACATATACATGCTTTTATCCAGAAAACCGATCGTATAGCCCTTAAGAACTTCTCTGGTGTTATTTGATCCGAGCTTTTTAAGTTCATTACGGCGTTTGCCGAATGACATGAAGAAGGAAAGGGCAATAACTGTAAGATAAAGCCAGTTGGAAATCTCAATGTTCGTAATGACAGCTCCAAATATCACTCTGATTAAGAATCCGCAGACCAGAATAGTAACATCAATGAGTGGTATGTTTTTAAGACCAAAGCTGTACAGAATATTTATAAGAATGTAAGTGATGAGGAGTATCAGCGAAAGAACATTAAAGATTAAGATAAATAAGAGTCCGGCCAGTACAAGGCAGCAGACAGCAATAACAGAGGCTTTTTTTACGGAGATTTTGCCGGAAGCTATGGGTCTGGAATTTTTAAGTGGGTGAAGATGGTCTTTTTCCTTGTCTTTTATGTCGTTAACAATGTAGATGGACGAAGAAACTAGGCTGAAAACTACAAATCCTATAGAGCAATCTACGAGTTTATCTGTTACCAGCAATTGTCCGCTGAACAATAGCGCAGCAAAGATAAGTGTATTTTTTATGTAGTGTTTTACTCTTAACAGCTTTAAATAGTCTTTCATTAATAAGAAACCCCTGAAAAATGCCACCAGTTGAGATTATATTATTATAATTCAAAAAAGGTCTCTCGAAGTGGGATAAGTGACAAAACGCAATGGGTTTTATTAACATTCAAAGTGATTTCACTTTGAATACTTTATTTCCCTGAGCTATATCATTTTTATGTGGACAAGAATGGATTCACCTGAAAAAAGAATCTCATCGACTTCGTATCCCGCATCTTTCATGACAGAAATAAAAGCCGGATTATCTTTGGTACTCGAAGTAACGTAGTAAAAATCATCAACCGAAAGATACCCCATATCAGAAAGCATTGTCTGCATCTCGTTATAGTCTGCGGTTGTTATCCACAGATCAGTTGATTCGATGGAAGAAGAGTACGATTCCTGATAGCGGTTATCGTGGGTGAGATAATAATTGAATAATGCATCATCCCATTGAAATATCAGTGTGTCAGAGTTATATAATTCATGGTCATACCAGACTGAAACCAGTTCCCGCACATCATCACCGATCTTGTGCTGGTCATTGGTAACCGTTCTGTTTATTTCGTAAGAACAGGAAAGAAGGCAGCAGATAGTGCAGGCAAATACGGTCATTGTTGCGACTGCTTTATATTTTGTTTTGATTCTGTTGGTCAAAAGGCCAAGACTGATAGTCAGGATTATGACGAGCATCGGAATAAAGAAAAAAGAATACCTGTTGCCAAGGTTCATTGAGCCGACAGAATCCTTCTCCCAGATCTTAACTCCATAGAACGAACTGCAGACTGCAAAGAAATAACAGATCCAGGAAATGATCACAGCCAAAAACGGGTAGAACAGTTTCCTGGGATTGAAAAACAAAGAAACCAGGAAAATACCCAAGAGTATAAGCACTCCGTATACAGTGAAGTCTCCGAACATTGCTTCGAGCGTATCTTTGGCACCAAAAGTTAATTCTGTGATGAAACCACGCTCAAAGAACAGTTTGTGTGTTGTTGCAGAATTTTCCATGTTCTTCATTTGATGAAGCGCAAAAAAACAGATCAGGGGCAGTATTGCACAGGTTGCGGATAGTATTCCTGCCAACAGGAACTTCTTTAACTGACGGTAATCTTTTGTAAGGATAAGATTCAGCAGCAATGCAACAGCCATTCCGAGAATAATGAAAGAGGCACCATACTGGCTGTACACTGCAAGGCAGGAAAGAGCAAAGAAACCTATTATTGATTTAGTATCTTTCTTTATAAGATAACATATAAAGAAATAAACGGTCCAGGCTGAAAAGCACATCATGAGATTGTACTCGGCACATTCCAGGGCATAATAGACCGTTCCATATGAAAACAGATAAAGCAGAGTGCCAAGGCTGTTCCAGATGCCTTCGGGCAGCATCAGATCTATTGAAAAGAATACGCCGACTGCTCCGATCAAAGTAACGAGTATTCCTGCTAATCTGAATGTAAACTCTGTATCAAAGACGGCGAGCCAGAAATGCATCAGGATATTATAAAGGGGCGGTTGATATGTGATGAGGATCCTTTCATACATATTTGTTGTACCGTATCCGCCAGGTACAGTGCCTGAAATGTATTTGGAAAAATAGTATTCTACAGCCTCGTCAGACCAGAGACCGTGTCTTGTGGCATTTAAACAGAAAAAAACAATGCCGGACAGTATTACTAAACTCAGGCAGGTAATCTTGAATATTGAGCTGTTTTTGGCACTTGGAAAGACCAGTTTATTCATGTTTTTATTATAGCATCTGCCCAATTTGATAAGGATTTCAGTTGAAATACTAAAAGAAAAAATATATTTGCGTAGGAAATCAATCAAGTTTATAATATTCGAATATTTAATCGCGGTATATTAAGGCGCGAGGTTTCAGGAGGTTGGTTTTTCGTGGCAAAAGGTAAGTTAACTTTTAACGAGAATCTGTGCAAGG
>CADCPE010000143.1 GCA_902803275.1 uncultured Erysipelotrichaceae bacterium | reverse complement strand
TTCTGCTTCAATGCTTTATAAACCAGGCCGCTGATAAGACCGGCCAGAGAACCTTTTATTATACAGACAGATATCGTGATCACCGGATGAACTGCCAGCATGGTTGCGCCTGAGGGATCGGCACCGGTAACGACCATGATCGCTACGACTATGCCGAAAACTGTTCCCAGCAGCAAGCCGATATACGGTCCGAATACTGCTGCTCCCACAATGATCGGGATCAGTGTAAGTGTTATCGGAAAAGATCCGAAATTTATGAATGTAGAGATACACTGCAGAACGATGATCAGTGCTGCAAATATACCGATGACTGCTACTTTTCTGTTTTTATCCATTTTCCATCAACCTCTTTATCAATGTAGTATTGCGCTTTTTCATCATGTATGACAAGCCCTGCATGAACAAAGCACTATCACCTATTATAACAAGTTTATTCTTCGCACGCGAAATAGCTGTATAAATAAGTTTTCTGTTGAGCATGCGCAGGTTGTTCTTGCTGATGACGAAATAGACGATCGGATATTCCGAACCCTGTGATTTATGAACGGACATCGCATAGGCTAAGGCTATATCACTAAGCTCTTCATATTCATAGAAGACATAGATGTTGGAATAGTCGACCATCAGATACTTTTCTTTCTCATCTATTTCGGTCAGGATACCGATATCGCCGTTGTAGACATCATCTGTCGGCCTGTTTTTCAGCTGCAGGATCTTGTCATCGATCCTGAATGTGAACTGTCCTGCTTTCTTTTCTTTCTTGTTTATATCCTGTGGATTAAAAGTGTTCTGCAGGAGGACGTTCAGATTGTCAATGCCCCAATTGCCTTTATACATCGGTGAAAGGACCTGAATATCATTTATGCTGTAGCCATCTGCCATATCCTGTTTTATCAGTGAGATCAGATCAAAGCTGTTTTCATAGATGCTGTAGAAACTGATATCCTTGTGATAGCGGTCCAGATCGACATCATTTTTTATGATGTCATTAGCCAGGCTGATGATTTCGCTTCCTTCAGCCTGACGGTGATTGACTTTGAGCTCAGTTACCATAAACATCTTTGAAAGAAGCAGATCGCTCAAAAGCTCTCCCGGTCTTATGGAAGGAAGCTGATTGTTGTCACCGATGATGCAGAGTTTCTTGATCCTTGATCCGGCTTTAAGCAAGGATGCAAAAAGTGAATTGTCGACCATGGAGAATTCATCGATGATCAGACAATCATAAAGTATCGGATTGTCGATATCATAGGCAAAAAGATTGGATTCCTTGTTCCATTTAAGAAGCGAGTGAATGGTCTTTGATTCCACGTCACAGATCTCATTGATACGTTTTGCGGCTCTTCCGGTAGGCGCAACAACAATCAGGTTGGAAAAAGGAAAATACCGTTTGAATATCTCGACCATTCCTTTGACGATCGTTGTTTTTCCAGTACCTGGGCCTCCTACGATAAACGAGATCCCGTTCTGGAAGAAATCCCTGATGGCCTTTTTCTGCACGTCATCATATGTGATATTCAGACTGTTTTCACAGTTTTCAATGCCATCTTGAATGAGTTCTTCAGACAAAGTCAGTTCATTGTCAAAACTGTTCAGATACTGGGCAATGAATCTTTCATCGTTGTAGTCAGCAGAAAGATAGTATCTGTTTTCTTCTTTTACGATATAGTTTTCTTCGATCGCCATATCTATAGCTTCATAGATATCGTTATTCTGGCCCTGTCTTCTTAAGTAGGCAAAGAGTTCTTCCTCTTCGATGAAAATATTGCCGGAATTGAAGGTATATTCCTTAAGAAAATAGATCAGATATGAGACTTTATATTTCAACTGCGCATCAGAAAATTCGATCTTGCTGGCATACTGCTTTACTGCTTCGAATCTGATTCCGTAGATATCGTTATAGAAACGGAACGGGTTGTCTTTTCCCACTTCCATAGTTGCCAGCTTGAAGGTTGAAAAAATACGCTGTGCTTCATTATTGTTGAAGCCATTGGAGACCAGATGAAAAAGTATGTCGTTTTCCGGATCGTTTAGATTCTGAAAGCCTTCCTGAAGTGAAGCATACTGCTTATTGCTAAGGGTGACTTCAAAAATGGCTTCAGGTCTTTCTTTCAAAAGATTCAATGTTTCATCTCCGAAATGAGCATAGATCTTCTCTGCCGTCTTTTTTCCGATACCCTTGAAAGCTTTGCTGCCAAGGAAGGAAATTATCTCTTCTTTCTTATCCGGCAGGATCTTTTCGATCGTCAGCATGGAAAACTGAAAGCCGTAGCGCGGATGATCGACATAGGAGCCGCTCAGCCTGTACAGCTGATTTTCTTCATAATCAAAAGAAGGTCCCGTTACAGTGATGGGCCCGTCTTGTGTCTTGAATCTGGTCACCATATAGGAACTGCTTTTGTATATGGTGTGAGTAAATACTCCCTGGATACTGTCAGTTTCTGCCATTATTCACACGCTCATCCAGCCATTTGGCGACATTTTCACCGTTATAGTATGTGCTCTCGATCACTCCGCCGCCCAAAAGCATGCCGTCCTTGTAGAAGACTGCCTGCTGGCCCGGAGTTACGGCCTTGATCTTTTGCGGATATGTGAGCTTTACAGAATTATCGCTCATTTTTGCAAGATGCACTTTGTTGTCCTGCTGACGGTAACGGAACTTGCATTCGATTTCCATCTCTTCAGGTATATTTTCTATCCAGTTGATATCTTCTATAAGACAGCAGTCAGAGTTCAGATAATCCTCATTTTCAATAGATGTAAGATAAAGGATATTCTTCCTGACATCCTTTCCCACACAGTAATAAGGTCCTCGATTGCCGCCTACACCGAAACCTTTTCTCTGGCCGATGGTGTAATAGTAGACACCGTCATGTTCGCCTATTGTCTCAAGGGTATCGATATCGATGATCTTGCCCTTTTTCATCGGAATATAGTTCTTGAGAAACTCACGGAAATTCCTTTCACCGATGAAACAGATGCCGGTAGAATCCTTCTTGTCTGCTACATTGAGATCCAACTTATGAGCTATGCTTCTGACTTCATCCTTGGTGATGTCGGCCAAAGGAAAAAGCGTCTGATCAAGAGCTTGCTTATTGACCTGGGCAAGAAAATATGACTGGTCCTTATTTAGATCCAGCGCTTTGTAGTAATGCCTGACACCGTCAGTTTCAACTGCTTTGAAATAATGGCCGGTAGCGATATAGTCAAAGCCTTTATCTTTTGCAAATTTAAGGAAATAGTCAAATTTTATATATTTGTTGCAAAGGATGTCCGGATTTGGCGTTCTTCCTTTTTCGTATTCATCGATAAAATTCCTAAAGACATAGTTCCAGTATTCTTCGATATAATCACTTCTTAAAAGCTGCAGTCCAAGCCTGTCAGCCACTTTTTTGGCATCGTTATAATCCTCTTCCTGCGGGCAGATGTCGTTATTCAGTGTATTGTTTCCCAGAGTATCGTTATTCAAAACGGAATCCCAGTTACGCATAAAACAGCAGGTAACATCGTAACCTGCTTCTTTTAGTTCATGTGCGGCAACTGCGCTGTCAACTCCGCCTGAAAGACCAACCAGTACTTTCAGCATTCTCTGCGAATGTCTCCACATGTCTCAAAATGTGGACAGGCTTCGTCACATTTAGGAATTGATTTTATCTTCTTGAACAGTTCGATCTCTTCCTCATCATAGCCGATCTGCATGTTTTTATCATCGATAATGATCGGTCTTTTAAGAATAGACGGATTCTCGACGATAAAGTCACACAATTCGTTCAATGACATTGAATCTATATCTACTTTATTCTCCTGTATGATCTTTGAACGTTTAGAAATGATGTCGTCTGTGCCGTTGTCGGTACGTGAGATCAGATATTTGACCTCCTCCTTATTCAGTAGCGTAGAGAAAATGTTCTTCTCCAGGAAGCGAAGGTTGTTATCTTTCAGATAATTCTTAACCTTGCGGCATGACGAACAGCCTGGTGATGTATATATTACAATCATACTAACATTGTAGCATCTATGCTGTTTGATTTAAACGACTATTTATTATAAGATTATTAAGGAAATATTAGTCTGTACTGTCACTTTTTAGAGAGGCTGTGGATGGTGAAAACAGTCAATACGATACAGATGAACTGGGACCGTTTGTCCGGATGGCACGAGTCATCCGCGTAGTTCTGCGTTAAAGAAAAAAGCTATAAACAAAGGTGGTACCGCGCTGATGCGCCCTTTATATCACCTTTTTTGTTTTTTAAGGAGGAATTGATTATGAAAAGAATGCTGTCGGGCATAAAACCAACCGGTCAGCTGACCCTGGGAAACTATATCGGTGCTTTGCGCAATTTTGTAAAGTATCAGGATGATTACGAAATGATCGTTTTCATCGCCAATCTTCACTGCATCACTGAATATCAGGATCCTGAAGATCTCAGAAAGAATCTGACTGATGCGGTAGCTCTTTATCTGGCCTGCGGTCTGGACCCTGAAAAGGCCACTATCTTCCTGCAGACGGATGTCAAAGCCCATGCGGAACTTGGCTATATCATGGCCTGCAACACCTATCTTGGCGAATTGAACAGAATGACACAGTTCAAGGACAGGATGGCCAAGGGCGAAAAGAATATGACCGCCGGTCTTTACTCCTACCCTTGCCTGATGGCTGCTGATATCCTTCTATATGACGCCAACTATGTTCCGGTAGGTGAAGATCAGAAGCAGCATGTTGAACTGACAAGAGATATTGCCCAGCGTTTCAACAATAAATACGGTGAGACCTTTATCGTACCTGAACCGCTGATCGCCAAAGTCGGGGCAAGGATCATGTCCTTATCCGATCCGTCAAAAAAGATGTCCAAATCCGAGGAAACGAATAAAGGCTGTATCTATCTGCTTGATGATCCAAAGACGGCCCGCAAGAAGATAATGTCAGCTGTGACCGATTCAATCGGTATCATTCAGCTTGATAAGGAGAATCAGCCGGGATTATACAATCTGATCGAGATAGCTTCATCATTGAGCGGCTGCAGTATGGAAGATATAGTTCAACAATTCAAGGATCAGGGCTATGGAAAGCTTAAAGGCTATGTAGCAGATATTGTATGCGAGACATTGGAAAAGATCCAGACAAAATATAATGAGATCATTGAATCGAAACAGCTGGAAAAAGTCCTTAATGAAGGCGCAAAGAAGGCTTCAAAGATGGCTGATGCCAAGCTTGAGGAAGTGAAAGCCAAGATCGGTCTTGAGATCAAATACTAAAAGTATTCAGCTATTTGCTGAATACTTTTTTACATATCTTCAATATCTCCGGAATTGATCCTGTTGAATTTTCTGATGATCTTTCCGGAAGTGGTATTGAGATTCACGAACGCATTGCCCAGGTTTTCGTATTGTTTGATCAGTTCCTGAGTTCTCAGTTCATAACGCTTGAATTCGATGGATAGATCCGCAAGCAGCTTTTCGATCTCCTTGGCCTGCTCATCCTTTTTCTGAGACAGATATATGGATTTTATGGCAGTAATATAGGCCATCAGGGTCGTAGGAGAAACGATATATACTCTAAGCTTATAGGAATGATCGACCAGTTCCGTAAATCCGGAATAGATCTCGGAAAAGATCGCTTCTGCCGGTATGAACATGTAGGCCATGTCGGCCGTTACGCCTTCAATGATGTATTTTCTTGCAATATCATCAAGATGCTTCTTTACATCATCCCTGAACTGCCTTCTTGCGCCCTCTTTTTCTTTTTCGCTAAGTGAATCATCATAGATGCGCCGGTAGTTTTCTAACGGAAACTTGGAGTCGATGCATATCAGCGGCATACTCATGCTGCCATAAAGCACGGCATCCGCGATATTACCGTTGGGCAGTCTGAACTGCCGGTCATAGAAATTGGAATCTGTTCCATAGGCAGCTTCAAGAAGCGAATATAGTTCAACTTCGCCGAATGTTCCCCTGCTTTTCTTGTCGATAAGTATGCTTTGTAAGGAAACGACATCCTTTGAAAGTTCATTGATGCCCTTTTGAGCTTCGTCGATCTTGACTATCCTTTCATTGATCCTGTTGTAGATCTCGCTGTTTGATTTGTTGCCCTGGATCAGATTGGAGTTGATCCTTTCGGAGAAATTATTGAACTCCATATTAAACGATCTGTTCATATCGAGCAGATCCTTATTCAGATTGTTTCTTATCTCATAGATCGATCTGCTCAATTCGTTATGCAGATCATTGGTCTTTTTGGCGTTGTTAAGGACTATAACCAGGATGATTATCACGCTGAGCAGAAATAAAGCCATCATGATAAATATCAGCGTGTTGCTATCCATCATTCTTCCTCGTTGTTTATATAATCCTTGATCATCTGTATTTTTTCACGGAAATTGGTGTTGCGGTCGTTTTCGACCGATACAAGAGACAGCACAAAAGCATGCAGCGCATTCAGCGTCAAGGCGATGATCGTCAGTAAAGATAAATAATCAGACAGATTTCTAAGCATTTTCTTCTCTCAATCTATTATACAATTCCTGAGCCACTTTCTTGCTTAAAACTGTTTCAAGTTCTTCTAATGAGAGCGTTTTTATATTGGAGATACTCTTGTATTTTTTCAGCAGCTTAAGACGGCTCTTAGGTCCAAGTCCTGCGATGTCATCCAGTACCGATTTATACATGGCCTTCTGTCGCAGCTTCTTGTGATAGGTTATCGCAAAGCGATGGACTTCATCCTGCATGTTCGTCAGAAAGAAAAACATGTTGGAGTCTTTCTCGATATTTATGATCTCGTAGTTGACATCCATCATATAAGAGGTGTTGTGATGATCGTCTTTGCCCAACCCGACGATCGTAATATCCATGCCTAGAGATCCCAGAACTTCTTTGGTGATATCGATCTGGATCCTTCCACCATCGACGATGATAAGATCAGGCCTTTCAAGAT
>CADCPE010000142.1 GCA_902803275.1 uncultured Erysipelotrichaceae bacterium | reverse complement strand
CAGTTTTCTAAGGACAGGGAAATATTCGAATCGAAATATCCTAAGTGGATGAACTTTCTGGAAAGACTGATAAACAACTCCATGATCTATGAATGTTTTCCGTTTATCGACAAGAGGGCCGACAGGACCAGAGTCTACAAGGGACTTTGTTTCTGCTATGGCCTTGCAAGGCTCGTATGCATCTACGTCGGATCAAACAGCACTTTAAAAGAGGATCTGATCGATGCTGTAAGCCTGCTGTTTCACCTGATCGATCACACCAGCTTCTATTACAATGTATCGATCCTCTCAGAAAACGCTGCAGTGATGCTCAAGATCTAGGCATCACTTTTTTATCTATAAAAAACAGATATGATCTCTCATATCTGTCTGCTGATTATTTTTCAATAAGCTGCTGCATGACTTTTTTTCTGGTGACGATCCCCATCAGGACATTGCGGTCATCGACAACAGGAACGAAGTTGTGATTGGTTATCTGGGCGACAAGTTCCTCGGTCGAGGCATCGACCTTGACAGCCGGTGTGTCGTTTTTTCTGGGCAGATCGCTAAGCATAATGTCTTCAAGGTCTTCGATCGAGATCCTCTCATTCTTGACGATCTGCCACAACAGATCGCCTTCGGAAACCGTCCCCATATATTCACCGTCATTGTTGATAATCGGAATGGCACTGTAACCGTGAGCCCGCATCTTTTCTAAAGCCTGTCTGACGTTCATCGTCGTATTCAGACATGCCACCTGCGTCTTGGGTGTGATCAACAGCAGTAAGTTAACTCTTCTCATACCGTCATACTACTATTTGATTATGAAAACTCTGTGAATCAGTTCAGCTCGCTGTCGACTTCCTCAAGATGGTCTTCATACAGATAATACTTTGTATCCTTCTGGATCTGTTCTCTCAGCAGCAGAACTGCAATGACATTCGGAATGCACATTGCCGCATTGAGGATATCGGCCATAGTCCAGACAGCGCCTTCGGTAAGAATGGCACCGATGAAGATCACAACGATCCACAATACCTGATAGATCCTGATCGCTTTTTTGCCAAAGAGATACTTGATGCAGTTTTCGCCGTAATAGCTCCAGCCAAGGATCGTTGAATAGGCAAAAGTCAGGATGCCGAATGTAAGCAGCGGTTTGCCGAGAAACGGAATCTGGCCGAAACATGCGGATACAAGTCCGGAACCGGAGATGGTTGAACCATCAGCCAGCACGCAGCTGATCGCATCGTTGCCGACGATGCTCGAAACAAGGACCAGGCCGGTCATCAGACAGACGACCACCGTATCCCAGAAGACGCCAGTAGAACCGACAAGAGCCGGTTTGACTGCGTTCTTGGCAACAGAAGCAGCAGTAGCCTGAGGTGCGGAACCCATACCTGCTTCGTTGGAGAAAAGGCCTCTGGCAATTCCTGCACGGGCTGCCGTGATGATGCTTGAGCCGACAAAGCCGCCTAAAGCAGCTCTTCTTGAAAATGCCGATCTGATGATCAGAGCGATCGTTTCCGGAAGGTATCTGATGTTTATGACCAGTATGATCAGACATCCCAGAACATAGACGATCGACATAAACGGAACCAGCTTCTCACAGACATTGGAGATCGCCTTGACACCGCCGAATACGACCAGTCCGGTAAGCACGCAGATTATCAATCCGATAACGATGCTGTTGAGATTGAAGTTGGCAGACATGACATCAACGATAGCCTTGCTTTGTGATGAACAGCCGATGCCGAAAGCACCCAGGGCACAGCACCAGGCAAAGATCTTGCCCATGGTCGGCTTGTTGAGATGTTCAAAGGCTGTCATGGCACCGCCCATATAGGTACCGTCTTCTTCTTTTCTGCGGTATTTGACCGCGATATATGATTCGGCATATTTGGTCGCGATGCCGAAGATACCGCCGATCCAGGTCCACAATACGGCACCTGGTCCGCCTACTGTTATCGCCGTTCCTACACCGATGATGTTTCCGGTGCCTATCGTTGAACTTAGGGCCGTCATCAGGGAGCCGAAGATCGAAAGATCACCCTTGCGGGAATCTTCCGTTCTCAATGATTCCTTTATTCCCTTGAAGACGGATTTCTGAACAAAACCGGTTTTGAAGGTCAGATAAATATGCGTGCCCAAAAGAAAGATGATCATAGCCGGGCCCCACATGATATTGTTGTCTATCCAGTTTAGTAAATCATTTATCATTGTTTAATGTCCTCTTATATCTTTTCGTTGCATCAATAAGCTAAACAACGATATTTACAACTCTGCCTTTGATGACAAAGTGTTTCCTGATCGGTTTTCCGTCGATGAACTTCTGCACGTTATCAATGCCTAAAGCCGTATTGTAAAGTTCTTCATCGTCGGCATCAGCTTTGGCAGAGAATTTGCCTCTGAGCTTGCCGTTGACCTGAACGACGACTTCCTTTTCTTCAACGACCAGCTTGCTTTCATCGCAAGTCGGCCACGGACGGTAAGCCAGTTCATCGCTTTGTCCGAGCCTTTCATACATTTCACAGCCAAGGTGCGGTGCAAATACCGACAGCATCTGCACAAAGTTTATCGCATATTCCTTGTAGACTTTTTCTTCCTTGTAGCAGTCATTGATGAAGATCATCATCTGGGAGATCGCGGTATTGAGTCTCAGGTTCTCGATATCTTCGCTGACCTTCTTGACAGTTGCGTTGTAAGAGAAGTCGAGCTTTCCGTCGTTTTCATCACTCAGCTTATCCTGTTCGATGATCATGCGCCATACTCTTTCCAGCCATCTGTGAGCACCTTCGATACCCTGGGTCGACCAAGGCTTGTCTGCCTCCAGCGGACCCATGAACATTTCATACAGTCTCAAGGTATCAGCACCGTATTTTTCAACGATGTCGCTCGGATTTACGACATATTCAGGGAAACGCTTGCCCATCTTGATGCCGTTGGAACCCAGGATGTAGCCCTGATGAACGAGCTTCTGGAACGGTTCGGCAACAGGGACCAGTCCCTTGTCATAGAGATAGTTGTTCCACATGCGCGAATAAAGCAGATGTCCGACCGCATGTTCAGGACCGCCGATATACAGATCGACCGGCATCCAGTGCTTAAGCAGTTCATATTGCGCAAATTCCTTGTCATTATGCGGATCGATGTATCTCAGGAAGTACCAGGATGATCCTGCAGAACCAGGCATCGTTGAAGTCTCACGTCTGCCCTTCTTGCCATGGTATTCTATATTGACCCAGTCAGTGGCCTTGTCCAGAGGAGCACCGGTCTTGCTTGGGCCGTAATCATCGAGTTCCGGAAGGATCAGCGGCAGATCCTCATCATCGAGCACGCCGATCGTTCCGTCTTCATAATGAATGACCGGGATCGGTTCGCCCCAGTAACGCTGTCTGGCAAAGATCCATTCTCTTAGTTTGTAATTGATCTTCTTTTTGCCGATGCCCTTTTCTTCAAGCCATTCCAGCATCCGGTCAATGGCATCCTGCTTGTTGAGACCGTCCATGAAACCGGAATTGATGTGAATGCCGTCCTGTGTCCAGGCCTCCCTGGAGATATCGCCTCCTTCAAGCACCTGAATGATGTCGATATTGAATTTCTTCGCAAATTCATAGTCACGTTCATCATGAGCCGGAACCGCCATGATCGCTCCGGTACCGTAAGTCATCAGCACATAATCGGAGATCCAGATCGGGATCTTTTTATCATTGACCGGATTGATCGCATAGGCACCGGTAAAGACACCGGTCTTTTCCTTGTTGAGTTCAGTCCTTTCCATGTCGGATTTTGAAGCGCAGAGTTTCTGGTAGGCTTCAACTTCTTCCTTTTTATCTAAAGTGGTGATCTTGTCTACCAGCGGATGTTCAGGAGAAAGAACGCAGTATGTGACACCGAACAGTGTGTCGCATCTGGTCGTGAAGACCGTAAAGCTCTCGTCATGACCGTCAATCTTGAAGACGACTTCCGCGCCGACAGACTTGCCGATCCAATTGCGCTGGATCTCTTTGGTCGATTCAGGCCAGTCGATCTTGTCCAGATTCTCCAGCAGTCTTTCCGCATAGGCCGGGATATCGATGATCCACTGTTTCATGTTCTTACGTACGACCGGGTAGCCGCCTCTTTCAGACTTGCCGTCGATCACCTCGTCATTGGCCAGAACGCATCCCAGTTCCTCACACCAGTTGACCGGCATCTCCAGACACTTCGCATAGCCGTCAATAAACAGCTGCTTGAAGATCCATTGCGTCCACTTGTAGTAATCCGGATCAGAAGTTGAAACGACTTTTGACCAGTCATATGAAAAACCTAAGCCCTTGAGCTGTTCGGTAAAATGATCGATATTCTTCTTGGTGAAGCCGGCCGGATGATTGCCGGTCTGGATCGCATACTGCTCGGCAGGCAGACCGAAAGAATCGAAGCCCATCGGATGCAGGACATTGAAGCCCTTCATTCTCTTGTAGCGGCTGACGACATCGGTAGCAGTGTAGCCTTCCGGGTGTCCGGCATGAAGGCCTACACCTGAGGGATACGGAAACATGTCCAGGGCATAGAACTTGGGTTTGGAAAAATCACGGACGTCCGTCTTGAATGTCTCGTTTTCTTCCCAGTGTTTCTGCCATTTCTTTTCGATTGTCTTGAAATCAAATACGCTCATACAGCATTCCTCCAGAATAAACAAAAAGGTGGACAAAGGGCGCTTTTGCGCGTTACCACCTTCATTTATAACTCTTCACTCTTAACGCGAGCTCACGATTAATCGTTATTTCAGGCGAGTTCATTGCTTTCATCAGCTGACTTTCACCACTCTCAGCTCGCTCAATGATTAAGGCAATTAATATTCCTGAAGATTACTCTTCTATCTTAGTCTTTTGCCGGCTTATTTTCAACGCTATTTGCCAAGCAGGATCTCTGTTTCGATATCCTTGTCTACAAGCTCCTTGAATCTTTCACCGTCTTTTTCATCACCGATCCCGTTGCCATAGTGTGTCGGTATGGCAAGATCCGGTCTTATCTTGTTGATATAGGAAGCAGCTTCCTTATAGTCCATCGTATAGTGACCGCCGATCGGGATCAGGGCGATATCGCAGCTGATCCTTAAGTTGTCTTCATTCTCATCACAGTCTCCCGCAACATAGACTCTCTTGCCTTCGATCGTGACGATATAGGCCACATAGCCCTTCTGTTTCGGATGGAACTGTTTGTCGCGGTTATATGAAGGAATGGTGACGACCTCATATCCTTCAACATTCACCTTCTCATTCGGCTTGACGATGACCACATTTTGCCCGCCCAGCAGATTGTACATGCAGTCAGGTATCACATAGACAGTATCTTCTTTTTCGACTTTCTTGATGTCTTCGATCGAGAAGTGATCATAGTGATCATGGCTCACAAAGATGATATCCGCATCATGGGATTCTTCCTTGATCAGAAAAGGATCAAAATAAATGATCTTGTCGGAAATGATCTTGATGCTGCTTTGCGCGTTTACTTTAATTTTCATGTAATACCTCTATTGCCTTCATCAGCTGGCTGTCTTTGCTCTTATCGGTAGAGAGAACATATCTCGTACGGGAAACGACCTGTTCAAAGGTCCGGGAGTCCAGGATCTCATCATCAGAAAGACCGCTGTCGAGCTTGAACGCATTCAGCGCTTCGGCGAATGTCTGATCAAAGTAGCCGTCTTTTCTTCCCACATCGTAGCCCAGGAAATCCAGAGCCATCTGCGTAACTCTGATCGAATCATCGACGCTGTCATATTCAAAT
>CADCPE010000141.1 GCA_902803275.1 uncultured Erysipelotrichaceae bacterium | reverse complement strand
TTAGAACTAATTTTGAATCTTTAGATATTCCAGGAGTAGCAATAGATATTGATGAACTTTCAAGAGAACAAATAATTAACTATATTGATAATACTAACTTTAATACCAGTGCAGCTCTTGAAAAAGACTATGAAAATTTTAAAAAATACATTCAAACAGACAAATATCCTAGCCACATGGATTATTTGAATTACGACATTTCTCCAAATCTTGATAGGTTTATTAAATCAAAGATCAACGGTAGGAAAAACAAATCTTATTATTCATTTTTGAGTAAGATTGGAGAGGAAGCTATTCCTAATTTTACTAATGAAGAAAACGCAATCGTAGACAGTATTGAAGAAATGATTCCAATTATTAGATTGGAAGAATTTGTCATATTAAAACAATACTTGGAAGAGGCAAAGATTGATTTAGATGAAATAAAAAGCTTATATCCTAATACGAAAAAAGAAGCTCTTGAATATGCTTATAATTATCTGATTAAGCTAAATATCCTAGGTAATCAGTGTCTGGATCTAATAAATACTCATAAAGAATTCAGAGAATATTTAGATGACACAATAAACTATGCCATAACAAGATATAACATTGAATTTGGTGAATTTGACGGTAAGTATAAGCTTTATGGAAATTATACTAAAGAACAAGTCGGTATGATCTTGTTGAAAGACAGAATAATGGATCTAAAGATAATTGGTACATACTATGAAAAAAACAATCCAGGAGATACGTATATTTTTGTCGGATTAAAGAAAGACGAAGATAACAGGCTTGGATATAAAGACAAGTTTTTAAGTCCTTCTATAATGCAATGGGAGAGTAAGAATAATACAACTTTTGAAAATAGTGAAGGAAAAAAGATCCTGTCAACAAAGGTGGTTTATCTGTTTGTAAGAAAAGTTGATGAAGAAGATGGCATCAGTATGCCTTTTACATATTTCGGCACTGCAAAAATGAGCAATATTAGAGAATCGTATACTGAAGAGAATGGAGAAAAATATCCGACTCTTATGTGTGACCTATTATTGGATAATGAGATACCAAAACAATATCGTTTAGATTTTGAAGTACCTGAATAAAAGAATATCTAAACATTAAATATAACATTGTCTAACATTTTTTATAAACCGGTACAAAAACTATTGTACCTGGTACATACAATCTCTATAATATAATCAAGAACTGAATAAATGATCATCATTAGGCATCGTTGACATCATGGCTTATATTGATTTCAAATAGCTTGAGTATATATAGACATGATGATCTTCAAGAAAAATGTTTTTTCTGTGTTCTGAAGAGGAGATGTTGAAGATGAAGTATATTAAGGATTTGGTTGATGACGAAAAAATGTTTGACTACGATGAGGAGAAAGAATTCTACAGGATCGTAGAAAGGATCAAGGAATTGGGAGGAAGCATGTCGTACACAGAATATATGGATCTGATGTGTGACGGTTTTCCTGAAAGAGGGTACCATGTAATCCATGCTTATATGATACTGGATGACATGTTTAGAAGACATCCGTATGCATTCTATATAGATCGTTACGGCTGTTTAAGATTGAATAGTATTATACGTCAGATCATGTTCTGGATGATCGAATATCCTAATATTCAAATAGATGAAATAATAAAAAATAACAAAGATAACGATTGATCGTTATTAAACACTAAGACTATAGTAATAAAACACATGATGTGTTTTGAATCAATACATTTTATCTTATAGGATCATTCAGCTTTTGAGATCATATCGGCTGCTTTTATTGCCTTGATAAGGGAATCGGGTCTGGCGATGTTTTTTCCTGCGATGTCAAAAGCTGTGCCGTGGTCAACAGAAGTCCTGATGATGGGAAGACCGCAGGTGATGTTTACACCTCCGTCAAAATCCATGAGTTTTAAAGGGATATGACCCTGATCGTGATACATGGCAACGACCAGATCGTATTCTCCTTTATAGCATTTCAGAAACACGACATCAGGAGGGATAGGACCATAGACGCTGATCCCGTTTTTCTTGAGTTCTTCGATTGCCGGAATGATCTCCCTGATCTCTTCATCACCAAAAAGACCGTTTTCTCCGGCATGAGGATTCAATCCGGCAACGGCGATCCTGGGATCCTTATATCCGGCTTTTTTAAGAATATCGCAGGCAAGCTGTACGACATCGATGATCCTGTCTTTCTTTACCATTTGAATAGCTTTGGCCAGAGAGACATGTGTAGAGACATGAATGGTCTTGAGTCTGTCTGACCACAGCAGCATCGCGTATTTGCTTGTATCTGTCAAAGTACTGAGTATTTCGGTATGACCGTCATAATTATATCCGCCGGCTCTTAGAGCTTCTTTGTTCAGGGGACAGGTGACGATAGCTCTGATGTTTCCGGCCATCGCATCATTTATGGCTTTTTCCAGATATAGGTAGGCATTCTTTCCGCATAATGGCGAGACTTTTCCGGTTTCAAAATCGCTGTATTTAAGGTCTGTATGATCGATAATGTTTACTTTGTCTGTGATCGCTTCCTGAGCAGATCCGATCCTGTTTAGATGATAGTCATATCCGAATGTCTCATTGTAATGATCGAGCACATCATAAGAACCGTAGATGATGACATCATTCATGTATTCATTCATGATCTTGAGGATGATCTCAGGTCCTACTCCTGCAGCATCACCCATGCTTATTCCGAGTCTTTTTTCCATATCGAGTCCTTCTGAGGTTTGAGATATTCCTTTCTGATCTTGCATACATAGGGAGAGAAAGGTTCATCATCGCCATGCAGCATCGTGCACCTTGCTTCCAATACCTGTCCTAATAGAAGATAGGCTTCCTGCGCAGTGAATCCGTAGTCATCGACCATCCAGTCAATGAGCTCGTGAGCCGCTTCACAGAAGGAATCCTTTATCCTGATGCTGTTGGCGATGGTCATGATGTATTCGCCGTTTTCCATCCTGATCCATTTTCTGGCCCTGTAGCCTTTGATCAGCCTGGTCCTGAGCGTCAGCAGGGCCTGGCATTCTATCGCTCCGCCATGGGGTATCTCGCCATCTCCCATGATCGCATGGCAGTCCCCGACATGCAAGAGGGCGCCTTCAACGTTGATCGGAAGATAGATGGTAGTGCCGCTTGTCACTTCCTGAACGTCCATGTTGCCGCCGTTTTCATAGGCATACTGGGCGCTTTGCTTTCCAACTGAAGGAGCGGTAGCGATCGTACCGATCATCGGTCTGATCGGAAGCTTCAGTTCATCCGACCAGTCGATGAAGTCTTCCTTTATCTCCACAGTCTTGGTCACGACGTCCCAGTCGTTAGGATAGATGAGCTGGCTGAGCCTGTTGCGCCAGCCCGCAAAGCCGGTATAGCCGAGTTTTCCCGGTCTGACATCGATGATATCGACCGCCAGAGTATCGCCTGGTCTTGCACCTTCTATTTCGATGACCGTACAAAGATTGGGTCCTCTGGATTTGGACGGATCCCAGAGATCATCGATGCTGTTGAGCCAGGTTCCCCCGTTAAGCTGAGTCTCAACCATGAAGACCTCATTGTCATTAACTTTTAAAGCGGGGATGTTGTCTTTGGAAAAGGCATTGTATACATTATCTCTTTTAGCTGTTCTCATAGTTTCATTATAGTATGGATTCTGAAATGCTGAGCAGGGTGTACCGGTCATGAAATATCGTGTCTAAAGGCATTTCTAGGCCTTTTGGGAAATGAAAATAATGAAGATGAGTATCTGCAGTTAAAGAGAAATGTTATCTCAGGATCATTTTCTTGCGTTTAGTTGTGAATCAGGATGATTGCTGATACGATGATAGAAAGGATACAGGTTCTATGGACAGGGAAGAAATGATAAAGGAACTCATGGAGAATGAAGGTTTAAGCAAGGATGAAGCCGAAGAAAGACTCGTTCAGTACGAGGAAGAAGAGGAACATCTTGGCTACTTGCGGTTCATGGAGTTCCATAACGAAAACGGATAAAAAAAGGGGAGGGATACTTGGGTATCCCTCCTTTAGCAAAAGGTCTATTCAATTCCGGTATAGGGAATTGTATAGGTCGGTTCAGGATCATCCTGATCTGGCTGATCAGGAGTGATCGATCTTTTTCTGATGTCGAATCTGACATCTTCGCGATCCGGTACGGTAAGGTCGTTTTCACTTATATTGAGGTGTTCGTTTTTCAGTATCGAATGGATCAGGGAATCATCTTCCTGTAGAGGGATCCCCGTATACTCTACCTTCGCGATATTGTCCGTATCGTAATCGATGACTGTGGCAGTCAGACCGTTATAAGTGCTCAAGATCGAATCGATGATCGTTTCCCTGAAGGTATCGTTTTCCAGCTTGATGTAGACATACTGTATCTCCAGCTGTTCGCCCACATAGCCCGAGATGGTCGAAGGCTGATTGTAGTAAGCCCTGATCTCTTGTTCCGTGATGATGTATCTGGAATCTTCACTGTCGGGATCGTTGCTCAGCTGACCTTCGATCACGCTTCCCATATAGCTGATCTTTCCGGAAGGCACCGTGACCAGTATGACTTCATCTTTTGCTTCACTTGTCTGCCCGGTAAAGCTCACCTTGATGAATTCGTTGTCCACTTCTTCAGCCACGGCTGCAAAGCCCTCAGGGATATTGGTGAACCAGGAAGTGATGTCTTCGCCTTCTTCCACATTGAATGAGAAATCGGGGTCATCAAGTTCAAGATTCACAAACTGGTTGGACAGCTGCGTATTGGTCTTTCCTTCAACATTGCGGTCCACTTCGATCCTCACATCGACATTGGCGCTGATCCTTGAAGGAAGACACACCGATACAAGAAACAGCAGTAATAATATAAGTTTTTTCATTGCAAGTTCTCCTTGTATAACAAATAACATTCAGCAGCTGTAAAAATCCTCACCTATCGAAAGGTGAGGAAAATCAAAAGATATCAGTTTATCATTAAAAATGATAATATGATTATAGGAATAAGCTATGATAAGCTGCTAAGAGAACTAAAGGAAAGGGGAATTACGCAATACAGTCTTGTCGATGCGAAAAGAGACACGGCAGACTACGATGTATACTACGGAGAACAGACCATCCGCTTTTCAAACTCCGTGTTTGAAACGATGAGAAACAACGGCTACGTCTCTCTGGAAACGCTGATCAAGTTCATGAACATCCTGGAAAAGGACAGCATCGATGAACTGATAAGCTACAGATACGACGCCGAAGATCCCAGAAACGCTACAGAACGAAAACAATAATACACTCTTTCTCCGGCATCCGTAATTCCTCTTTACCTGGTTCCTTAAAACAGCTTGTCCAACAATTCTTTTTTTTATTTTTTCTTTGAAAAAAGAAGCATTTTGTGATGCCTGTTTTTCTATAAGCAGCATCTTTGTTCTATAATTTATAGTAGATTGAATATTCAGATAATTTTTTATATGGAGGGGTAAGAAAATTATGGAAACTAGACCTTTTGTGCCCTGGAAACTGATGGGCGATTTCATGATCGATGTCTTCAAGGCCTATGGCGTATCTGAAGAAGACGCAAAGATCTGCACCGATGTGCTTCTGGAAGCTGACCACCGCGGTATCGAAAGCCACGGCTGCAACCGATTCAAACCGATCTATATCGACAGGATCAAGAACGGTACACTGTTGCCAAAAACGGATCTTGAGATCATAAAGGAAACACCTACGACTCTGGTCATGGACGCTCATGACGGGATGGGCATGGTGGCTTCCCATGCGATGATGGAAAAACTGATCGAAAAAGCCAGAGCAAACGGCATGGCCGGCGGTGCGATCCGCAATTCTACCCACTATGGCATTGCGGGCTACTGGACCGATATGGCGGCCAAGCAGGGTCTGATCGGAATTACCGGTACCAATGCGCGTCCTTCGATCGCTCCGACGTTTGGCGTGGAAAACATGCTGGGTACAAACCCTTTGACCATATCACTACCGACCGATGAAGAATTCCCGTTCTGCATCGACTGCGCAACTTCGATCGTGCAAAGAGGCAAGATCGAATACTATGCCCGTTCAGGCAAGGACACTCCTGCCGGAATGGTCGTAAGCCATGACGGAAGCACACTGACCGATTCCAAGGCCATTCTGAAGATGCTTACGGAAGGCACGGCCGCCCTGGCTCCATTGGGCGGAGGACCTGGCGATGAGATGTGCGGATACAAAGGCTATGGCTATGCCACAGTCGTGGAGATCCTTTCATCGGCTTTGGCCGGCGGCGAATTCATGAAAGCCCTGAGCGGTGTGAGCCCTGAAGGAAAACCGCAGATGTATCATCTCGGACACTTCTTCTTCGTTGTCGATCCTGAAGCCTTCATGGGTGCAGAGACCTTCAGAAAGACGGCCGGCGAGATCTGCCGCGCTCTAAGGAACAGCATGAAAGCTCCGGGCTATGACAGGATCTATACGGCCGGAGAGAAGGAATACCTCGTATCCCTGGAAAGGGCTGACAAGGGCGTTCCGGTAAATGCCGCCGTACAGAAAGAGATCATCGCCCTTCGTGATGAACTGAATCTGCCATACAGGTTCCCGTTTGAAGAGGAGGCATGATGGATTACCTTAAAGAATCACTGGCCCTTCACGAGAAGTGGAAGGGCAAGATCGAAGTCACGGCTACCGTTCCTGTAGACAGCAAGGAAGCCCTGTCTCTGGCATATACTCCGGGCGTTGCCCAGCCCTGTCTTGAGATACAGAAGGATATCGCAAAAAGCTATGATCTGACCAGAAGGCACAATCTGTGTGCCGTCATCACCGACGGTACGGCCGTTCTGGGACTGGGTGATATCGGTCCTGAAGCCGGCATGCCGGTAATGGAAGGCAAATGCGTGCTGTTCAAGTCCTTCGGCGGTGTCGATGCCTTCCCTATATGCATCAGATCAAAAGATGTCGATACGATCGTCAATACGGTCTATCTGATCTCCGGATCATTCGGCGGTGTCAATCTTGAAGACATATCTTCGCCAAGATGCTTTGAGATCGAAAGAAAACTCAAGGAAAAATGCGATATACCTATCTTTCATGACGACCAGCACGGTACAGCCATCATAACGCTGGCTGCCCTTACCAATGCCCTGAAGGTCGTAGGCAAGAAAAAGGAAGATGTCAGAGTCGTCACTTCCGGAGCCGGTGCGGCAGCGATCTCGATCGTAAAGCTGCTTCTGTCAGCCGGTTTCAGAAACATCATCATGACCGACAGGCAGGGTGCCATCTATGAAGGAAGAGAAAATCTGAACTGGATCAAGGAAGAGATGTCACATGAAACCAACAGGAACATGGAGAAAGGCAAGCTTTGCGATGTCATAAAGGGTGCCGATGTCTTTATCGGCGTTTCGGCACCGAATACACTTTCAAAGGAGATGGTCGCCTCCATGAACAAAGACGCGATCGTCTTCGCGTGTGCCAATCCTACGCCGGAGATCATGCCGGAAGATGCCAAGGCAGCCGGCGCCAGAGTCGTCGCCAGCGGCAGAAGCGACTATCCTAACCAGGTAAACAACGTCCTGGCTTTTCCAGGCGTATTCAGAGGCACGTTCGATGTCAGGGCATCCGACATCAACGAGGAGATGAAAATGGCCGCTGCGCAAGCTCTTTCATCTCTGGTATCGGATGAGGAACTGAATGAGGAATATATCATCCCTAGACCGTTTGATCCGCGGGTCGCTGATGCGGTAGCCAAGGCTGTAGCTGAAGCTGCCAGAAGGACCGGCGTTGCCAGGATCTGATCAAAAGATACAGGACCGGTAAAACGGTCCTTTTTTATGTAGATTCAAAAAGATATAATAAGGTCAAGGATCGGCAATTATGTACAGAGATTATCTGATCGATTTCAACAGAAAAAGAAGCATCTTGGCACTTTCGGCGGCACTAATCGGTGCAGTTTTCTATGTGATCTCCATCTGCGGGGGCATCATCATGTTTACGGAAGAGCGGATCACTTTCAAGCTGTTCCGCTATTTTACGATCATTTCCGGCATCTATGGACTTGTCGTTACGATCATGCTGATACCTTTTGCGATCAACGGCCTGATCAACAAAAGATTCACCTATAACCGCTGGATGGCTCTGCTTCATTATTCGACGGCCATCTGCACCTCGGTGGTCTTTGTCTTTGCCCTGTGCTTCATCAGCTTCTATGATCCGATCCTGGCCTTTGGCGGCTACAATTTCAATCTGCATTTCATCTGTCCGATGATGATCATGATCGCCTTTCTGCTCGTGGCGTCGCAGAACTATCTGACGATCAGGGATTCACTTATATGCATCCTGCCGATAATACTTTATTCGCTGGTTTATTTCTATAACGTCGTGATCATTAATAACTGGGAAGACCTCTATAACTTCAACACCTATCTGCCTTTCTACATAAGCATGCCGCTGATCTATCTTTTTGTCTTTCTGATCGGTGACGGACTAAGAAGGATAAACAATTTCAAGAACCGCTTTCTGCTCAAGCATCTTACAAGAACGTGGAATGATGACATCGATGAAGTTTCGATCAAGATCGATATCTACGGTCTGGGCCAATATATCGGACTGCACGGTGAAAGCAACAGCATCAACATGAACTTCGATGTCCTGGATGCGCTGTCAAAATACTATGACGTAGATCTGGGAGAACTGGTCATGGCCTACAGCAAGGGCGTCGTCGACGGCACAGCTGAAAAATCGCATAAGCCTGCGGATAAGAAAGCCTGATATCAGGCAAGCAACAGAAAAAAATGCTATCTTTCAGATACGGGAACTGAGGTTCCTTTTTCTTTTTTTGCGCTTTTTGAAAGGTATAATAAAAAACATCTCGAATGAAGCGAGATGTTTTTGATCATTTGGAGCAGGTGACGGGAATCGAACCCGCGTTGCAACCTTGGGAAGGTCGAGTTCTGCCATTGAACCACACCTGCATTCCTGTATATATTATAATTTGTACAAGGACATGAATAAAGAGATATTGAAAAAGAATAGAAAGTTTACAGGACAAAGAGCACTTCCTGGTCTTCTTGTCTTTGCGCTGCTGATGCTTTGCGGCTGCACGAGATCGGCCAACGAAAATGCCCTGAAATACAGAAACGGCAGGTGCATTGTCTTTTATCCGCCGGAAAATGAAACGATCAGGGAATATGCGATGAGCCTTTGCGAAAACAGGGAAGACAAAGTCCTGGATTACATTATGGAAGAAGCCGGCGATTACTTCAGGATCACCTATGACGGCGAAGAGTACTTCTATGTCAATGAAGACATGAGCGACCTTGATCTGAATGTTATTAACGGCAGGGAAATGCTTTCGGACATGCTTCGATATGAGATGAAGAAAGGCGAGATCGATGAAGCATATACGGCAGAATTCTGGTCAAAGAGCGACAAGAACAGTATCGATCTTGAGAATATCGATCTGAAACTTGAAAAAGACCATCTGGATCTGTATTTCAAGGATTTTGAATATACGCTGAGCCTGCCTTTGGGATATCTCAGATCTTTGACGGGAAAGGATCTGGGTTTTGGTGAAATCGAAGACTATGAGAAAAAGACCTTTATAAGCCTGAAGAGGCCAATGGTCGCACTAACCTATGATGATGGTCCATACAGGACGGTCGATGAAGTGATCTATGATACTTTCAGAAAATATGATGCCAGAGCCACTTTCTATGTGGCAGGCTACAGGATGAGCCAGACTGAGATCGACAGTATTGAGGAAGGGATTCAAATGGGGATGGAATTCGGTTCCCACAGTGAGAATCATTCCAATCTTTCTTTGCTGGATGCCTATGAAGCCAGGGCTGCGATAATGGAACCGGTCAGCTATGTCTATGAAAAACTGGGATACAGGATGAGGACCTACCGTCCGCCATACGGAAGCAGAAACTATGAAATGGAAGACATCATCGATATGCCAGCCATCCTTTGGACCGTTGACACCAGGGACTGGTATTACCGGGATGAAGAGACCACATATCAAAGAGCCCTTGCGGATATAAAGGACGGCGATATCGTTCTGATGCATTCACTGTACATGTCTTCAGCTCTGGCCAGCCAAAGGATCGTACCTGAACTGATAGACAGGGGGTTCCAGCTGGTCACGGTAAGCGAACTTCTTGAAGCCAAGGGCTATGATCTTGATACTCTGAAGGCCTATGGAAGCAACTAAAAACTCCTGATGATCAGGAGTTGTCCTTGCGCATATTCAGATTCGTTCTGAGGCGTATGTCAAGCAAAGCTGTTTTGCATTCACCGATTATCCTTAGTCTGTTCCACTTGGATAAGCTGGTGTCTGCTTCAGCTTTTTTCATTATTTCGTCTATGCCTTCCTCATCTTCGTTCACGAAGCATTCATTGATCCTTTTCAGCTGATCTACGACGTATTCCTCTTCTTTCTGAGCTTCACTGTCTTCTTTTCTGTATACCGTTTCCGGAAGGCTGGCGAAATAGTCGCGGTATCTGTCGATCTTGTCTTCATCAAGGAAGTAGTTCCTGGTCTCTCTGCCGAACATCTGTTTTCTTTCTTTGATGGTCTCCTTGTCTCTTTGCAGTTCTCTTTTGGTAGCTCTGATCTTCGATTTGAGGAAAGATGTCCCTTTGATGAATACGGCATAGTCTTTGAAGCAGGAAGGATCATCGAAATACAGGTAGATCCAGATGCCGTCAATGATGAATTTCTTGTCCTTGTGCTTTGCGGCATAGTCCAATGCATAGTCAACGAATTCTATGAAGATCTTGTCTTCGTATTCCTCCTTGGACAGATCGTCTCTTTCTTTGATCCCGATATAGTATTTTGCACCGATACCGTTAAAGTAGCTGTAGAACAGATCGGAGTATTCCTTGAGTTCGAACATGCTGAAATGGTCTTTCACAAGCAGCAGGTCGTCGAGTTCGATATGATCGATGTCGTCTCCTTCAAGGGTCCTCGCCATTATGGATTTTCCGCTTCCTGAATGTCCGAGAATGAAACAGATATTCGTATCGCCTGAATTGAAACTGTCTTCCTTGTAATAGAGATCAGGTTCAGAAACGGCATATTTTTCACTTGGCAGTTCGATATCCTCGAAGATATCATCTTTGAGTCTTTCTTTTACCAGGACATACATATCCGCAACACTGCGGCCCAGAAACATGTTTGAATAATAGTCAGAGTATCTCTTGAATCTTTTCGGAAGAGCTTTATATCTGATATAGATCCTGTTGAGCTCCTTAAAAGAGCTTATATCCTCGCTTATTATGGCAAGCGATGCATCGTTTTTTGCCTGAGAGATGTCCGTATACTTTTCCATGGCTTTTCCTCCGTTGACTTAATAATATTATGCGCAATTTATGCAAATAAAAACAGCTTAATCGCTATAGATATCCATTAATATCCGCATTAAGTGATGAAGAAGCATTGGCTTGAAAAAAGCCGCAGTCATCTGCATATGAGAAAACTGCGGCTTTATGTCTAATAGATCTTTAGGTCCCTATTCAACGACCGTGCTGCTTTTTACCTGCGCATCGATGATATCTTTATTGAGACTGCGCCATTTGCTGTATCTGTCCAGATCGTGCTTGCAGGCCAGAAAGCAGAAAGCAATGATGCTGGCATCATCCACGAAACCAAATCCCGGAATGAAGTCGGGAATGATGTCGAACGGAGCCAGGAAATAGATCAGGGCAGCCGCAACAGCCACGACAGTTGCCAGAGGTATCTCCCTGTATTCTTTCTTCGTGTAGCTCTTTATCAGAGATATGAATAAAGGAATATAGGTCTTGAGTTCCTTGATCCTGCGGATAAAAAAGATGGGATTCTTGTCCTTGATCGAAGAATTGAATCTGTCTTCCACATCATCCGCAAATTCACTGGTCTTTTCATCATCAGAAAGGATCTCTTCGGCGATCCCCAGTCTTTTCTCCAGTTCTTCCATGATTTTTTCCTTATCCATTAATACAACCTCCTTAGATTCCTGTGCCTGTCATCTTCTTGCAGACAGGACCTGTTATATTTTATAGCGTAATCATGCTATTCAGAAATATATACGAAAAATATGCGATCATGGCAAAAAGGAAAGTTTCTGTGTCTTTTTTCATGATGGCATGCATGATCAGACATATTAAAAAGCGGCTTTCTAAGCCGCCTATGGATCCTACATCGTTGAATGCTTCAGCGTCTTTCCTTCGGCCTCGTAGATATCGAAAGTCGAACTGCCGTTTTCATTGGTGTGGGAAAGACCGAACTGATTCTGATAGATCTCGTTCATGCTGAGATCGCAGTTATCATAGGTCATGATCAGTTCGCCGTCTTCGGAAAAGACGATGCCGCTGCAGCTGTTGTACATGGCCGCAAAGTTGAAGTTGAGCAGATAAAGCTCATCGTTCAGGTTGTACATGGTCAAAGTCCCGTAGTCGCTGTTGATCTTGAGATCCATGTTTTCAAACAAGGCGATGTCCTTACCGTTTATCGTCACTTCTTCATAAAGGATGCAGGGATTGTTCTGACAGTACGGAGCCTCTTTGCTCTGGCCGACAAGACTCAGTTTGAGACCGTCTTTGATCTCATAGGTCTGTTTAGGGTGCAGAAGTTCAAATTCATAGACGATGAACTGTTTTTCGACCTGATAGACATATTCCTTGTCTTCGCCTGGATCAATCGGGGCAGGGTTGTCTGTCACAACAGGCGGATTATCTGCAGGTGGTTCTTCTTTCTTGCCTGTACAGCCGCATAAGGCAAGAAGCACCATCAATAAAACAATGATTTTTTTCATTTCTGAAACCTCCGTTTTTACAGTTTAAGTATAGCAAAAACAGCACACTCATATATTGATAAGATAAACCGTTTTATGTTAATATTTTCACAAATAAGAGGTGACTCAAAATGACAACAATCAATAAGGAATATGAACCATTGTTTACGCCATGGAAGATAGGCAATGTCGAAATCAAGAACCGTTTCGTCATGACCTCCATGGGCGGAACGAACCTTTTAGGCTGGATGGAAAACAACCATTTCGACAAAGCCGGTGCTGAATTCATCCTGCAGGTAGCACAGAACAACTGCGGACTGATACTGCCGGGCTGTCAGCCGGTATACAATCCGATGTTTGGACAGTGGCTGTACAAAAACGACAGGATGTACGAAGATCTGAAGAAATGGATGCCTGAGTTCCATAAAACGGGAGCCAAGCTTTTCGTTCAGCTTACGGCCGGCTTTGGGCGTTCCTTCACGATCTCCGAAATGATGGAGACTCTTTATACCAGCAAGATCTTGAGAGTTCTAGCCAAACCTTTCATGGATCTTGACAAGATCACCGCATCAGCTTCCGCTTCGCCAAACAGATGGTCAGACAAGGTTCCTTCAAGGGAAATGACCAGAGAGGAGATCCAGGAGTTCATTGATGCCTTTGCCAAGAGTGCCGAAAAACTCAAATATGCCGGAGTCGATGGTGTTGAAGTGCATGCTGTCCATGAAGGATATCTGCTTGATCAGTTTACGCTCAAGTATGTAAACAAGCGAAATGACGAATACGGAGGTTCGCTGGAAAACCGCTACCGTTTTGCGGCCGAGATCGTCAAAGCCATCAAGAAGCGGTGCGGTGAAGATTTCCCTGTATCCCTGAGATATTCCGTTGTTTCCAAGACCAAAGGTTTCCGTCAGGGCGCTTTGCCAGGGGAAGACTATGTGGAAGCAGGAAGAGACATGGAAGAATCCATCGAAGCCGTAAGATTCCTTGAAGAAGCAGGATACGATATGCTGAACTGCGACAACGGCACCTATGACGCCTGGTATTGGGCTCATCCGCCTATCTATATGCCGGAAAACTGCAACCTCGCTGATGTCGAATAGATCAGAAAGCACTGTTCTATTCCGGTCGTGGCGGCAGGTAGGCTCGATCCTAAGACGGCAGCCGGATCGATTAAGGCGGGAAAGATCGACGGAGCCGGATTTGCCAGACAGTTTCTGGCTGACAATACCTGGATAAGCAAGCTGATGGAATCAAGGGAGGAAGATATCAGGCCTTGCATCCTGTGCCACAACGGCTGTTTCAACATGTGCCACTATGAAGGCGTACCGAACGATCAGGATCTTTATGATTCGCTGCATCTGGCCAGATGTGCCGTCAATGCGGAGACCATGCAGACAGATAAGCACTACATAAGAAAGACCAGCGATCCAAAGGATGTCATCATCATCGGCGGAGGGATCGGTGGCATGGAAGCCGCAAGAGTACTCAAGCTCAGAGGTCACAATCCGATAATCTATGAGGCGAGTGACAGGCTGGGAGGAGTGTTTGTTGCCGCCTCAAGCGAATCCTATAAAGGAAAACTCAGAGATCTGCTCAAGTGGTACATCAAGCAGATGGATGATCTGAAGATCGAAATAAAGTACAATACGAGGATCGAAAATGTGGATGAATTTGCCGGAAAAGATATCATCATCGCGACCGGTTCGATC